>NZ_ALBR01000051.1:0-4460 GCF_002081505.1 Bacillus sp. CDB3
TCATATTCTTCTTTCCTAAAATCACTTCTAATACTCCTCTACTTTAGTTCACATAACTTCAAAAACAATAAATTAGTAATAAAATCAAAGTCAGGAACATAATTGATATGTACAAAATGTTCCTGACTTTTTATTACGTGGGTACCGGTCTATAACCATCTAGCTAAGACTTTGAAATACTTCAAAATCAAAAACTTCATCACACCACAATTCCCTATAAGAATCCAGTGCATTTTTGAAGAAAAATACACTAAACAAAAAATACAATAAGCCGCCCATATGGACAGCTTATTTACATAATTTTCGTTATAAGAAGCTAATTTTTAATATTACAGCAATCTTTTTCTCATTTTTTGATAGTGAATAATTAATATTAGTAAATCTCCGTTTCATTAAACAATTTACCTTATATATTCCAATAGTCACTATTTATATCACTGTTATATTTATATTCAATCTTTTCTTTTCCACACTTTTCACACTTATAAAAACTAGCTGTACCGATCTGTCCTGTTTTAAAATTTTCACTATCTTGAGTTTTAATAAAGTTATATTTATGAATACATTTAGGTTCTTTCACCTTATTTATCCATTCTCTTAACATAAAGTAATCACTCTCCTTTAAAGAATATTCCTCGTGGGTTTCTGTATTTATAAAATCCTACGAAATATTTTCAATCAATGACTACGTTATGCCTTAGCCTACAAAATTTGCGAAATGTTGGCGCCCCTCCTATGCTTAATTTGCATACTTTGCAAATTTCTTATCTATGAAATGAGCAACGATAAAGATAATCGGAATAAACAGTAATTTGAGAAGAGAAATGTGTGTTATACCTGTTTTTTGAATATAAACATTAAGGAAAATTGCTATCAGTACCAGAGTAAACGTCCATTCCTTCAGGAATATTCTTCTTATAGAACTCTTTTTCATACATATACCTCCCTTTTCCTAATTGTATCACTTAGATAATACGCTTATAAGAAAATTTTTTCTGTATATTAATACATGTGAAGTTAACATAACGACCTATTATCGATAATTAAAGAAAAGAGACAGCCTACTCTCACCAGCGAAGCTCTTTTTTTGTTCTATGAATCTATGCGTTCTTTTATACATCCCTATACTGATGCGATTTTAGGGTTCTTGTTTATTATTGGGTATGGCTTGATACAAACTCGATAAGTGGTCTTGAATCATTCCAATTGCTTTATATTCACTTAATTCTTGTTTCTTCTTTTGTAAAATTAATTGTCGCATCTTAAACATAGTAGAAGAACATAGAAAAATGGCAATGAGTTTTCCATAAACATGGCATTCTAATCGATCTTGTTTAATATGTTGCCAATGATGAATTTGAAATAAGGATTTCCAAGTTTTAAAAATGATTTCAATTTGCCAGCGGAGAGAGTAAAAATTATGGATTTGTTCCATCGGAGCAATCTCCCAAGGTGTATTGGTAACATATAGATTCATGCCAGCTAATCGTTTGCTTTTTTCCGAATATGTAATCCCTTTTTTACTTTCTGTGTACACTTGTTTTTTCATACGCTCACGAAGTTGTTTTTCTGTTAATCGATACATAATCACCCGAGTGAATAGTTTTTTATCCTTTCCAATATAAGCTTCTTTTATTTCATAGGACTGTCCTGGTTTTAAGGTATCCATGATGTGCTCTAAATCAACTTTGATGTACTGAGATTGTTTTTTTATTGTTCCGTTTCGAAAGTATTCAGGACATTCATTTTTGACATATACCCTATTGTTTAATTTGAGTCGCGATATATAGTACACACCACGTTGATCCATTTGATCTAAATCATCCAGTGAATAATAGCCTAAATCCCGAATACATAGGTCACCAGGGCGTAATGTTGATAAACACTCTGTTCCAAAGGTTTTATCATTATTTTTCCCTGGTTCCACTTGGAAATTTAAAAACTGACCACTATGTAAATCATATTCTAACTGGATTTTTATACCCGCTGTTTGTGCACAACCACCTGGTCCAGGATATACATTGGCCAAGTGTTTTGGTACGTGAAAAATGGTTGCATCTAAAATACGAATTCGCTGAAAATAGGTAAGTGAAGCACTTGGAATTGCTGACTTTCCACAAACTTTATTTTTTAATAATGTGGAGAAAATATGTTTCAAAAAGAACACTGCCTTTTTATTAAAGCGCTTATTTAGTCCTTCAGGACTCATAAGAGTTCCTGTTGATGCATGTAGCTGACTACACAATCGGACTAATGAATCACTCGCTACTCGTTGACTAATCCAGACACATATAGTAGCTAAATCATACCCTGAAAATTTACGTTTTCATTTTTACAAAACCTAGCTCTCTAGCGAGATTTTCCAAAAATGAAGGGGTAAGATGTTCATATAATTCTGCAGCGAATAATTGTAATTCGTCAGAAATTGATAGATACATACAAAAACGCCATCCTTTCCTATGATTCTACAGAAAGAATAGCGTATTTTTTGGTTCTGGTGCAAAGGTAGTGGAAAAGAGAATATAACATATATATTTCTAGCATAATGGTAGGATAATCCTGGTTCCTCATCATTTCTACTAAATCACGAAAAATTAAGTTGTACCGTACCAACGTACAGTTAACAAAATAATATCTTGCTGATAATGCTTCCATTTGAACAAATTTTCCTTTTCCATACCGATCACACATCTTTTGTAGAGTAATAGTATCAGCATATCCCAGTTTAAGAGGTTGCTTACAAAATATTTAGAATTTTTTTGCGAGAATCCTCCGAAATGTAATACGGACTTTAAATACTTTCATTTATAATTCTCTATTTGTCTATACTTTTCATATCGCTGTTGTATAAGCTCTTCCGAGGATAATAGTATCAATTTTTTTAGAGATGATTCGATTACAGATTCAATCATTTTTGCCTGTGATTTTATATCATTTTGTGCTCCACCTTTAATTTCAGGAATGATTTCATCAATAATTCCTAAATGTTTTAAATCTTTTGCTGAAATTTTCATATGTTCAGCAGCTTCTGGAGCATACTTAGCGTCCTTCCATAGGATAGATGCTGCTCCTTCTGGCGAAATTACCGAGTACCATGAATACTCTAACATATGGATATGGTTACCGACACTAATGCCAAGAGCTCCACCACTTGATGCCTCTCCAATTACAATACAAACAATTGGCACTTTAAGTGTAGTCATTTCAAATAGATTTCGAGCTATCGCTTCAGAAATTCCACGTTCTTCAGACCCTATCCCTGGATAGGCGCCTATTGTATCAATAAATGTAATAATAGGGCGATTAAATTTATCAGCTTGTTTCATAAGTCTTAGCGCTTTTCTATAACCTTCTGGATGTGCCATTCCAAAATTTCTTTCTATACTTTCCTTTGTATTTCTACCTCTTTGATGACCAATAACCGTAACGGGCATCCCTTTAAATTTTGCAATACCACCTATCATTGCTTTATCATCACCATATAATCGATCACCATGAAGTTCGAGAAAGTTTGTAAACAATAAAGGTATATAGTCCAATGTCGTGGGTCGGTTACGTAGCCTTGCAATTTGAACTCGTTGAAAAGGTGTAATATTAGAATAAATTTTATCTTGCATTTTATTTAAACGTTTTTCTAATTCATGAATTTCTGACGATAAATCTACATTATTTTCTTTCATAATTTTCTTTAATTCATCAAATTTCTCTTTTAATTCAATAATAGGACGTTCAAAATGCAAACTCATTTTATCCTCCAAATGTTATGACTTACCTCACTCTAATCAAAAGGCTTAGAAATAGAATCAATAAATAATTCAAAACCATCCACAACTATTTTTTGTTCTGATTCTGATAAATTATTGAGAATACTTTGATAAAATGTAATGGATTGCTCTCTTAAGCAATTAACAGTTATGTGACCTTTTTCTGTGAGGTGCAGAAAAAGTTCTCTTCTATTTTTTTCATTTACTTCACGATAAATAAGCCCCTTTTTTACTAACTTATCTACCAATCTACTTACAGTTGAAGTCTCTAATCTAAGTTTATTGGATAGTTGCCAAACAGTTAGTTTTTCCACCTCTAGTTCCTCTAACGCCATCATTTGAGAAGTTGGTAAAGGTTTTTCAAATGGTCCCTTGGGCAAATTTTGAGATTCAAAAACCCCAGTTAATATAATCATTTTCTTAATATCTGTTCTTAGTTTTAAGGCATCTTCTCTTTTCAAAAAGGTCACCCTCCTACAACTATTGTATCATACATCAATTGTATTATACATGAATATGATTTTTTCACAAGCTTAACGTAAGCCAATATTACAACATGGACGAGATATTTCTTCTTGTTAAAATGGTATAAGTGGATTGTTTTCTACAAATGGCAGAACATCAATTATGTATCAGGGACCTTTATGGGGTACCGCTCATCGAAATCAAGCTAAGAAAATAAAACTCCCCAAAAAA
>NZ_ALBR01000052.1:0-27182 GCF_002081505.1 Bacillus sp. CDB3
TTTTTGGGGGGAATTCTAAATTCTTAAGTTGATGGGCATGTGGCGGTACCCCTTATATTTCCTTAATAAAAGATTCAACTCTATTAACTTAGTTTGCCCTTCTTATCCTCCCTATCTTTCCAAAAACTCAATAATCGTTTCATATACTTTATCCGTTTCTTCGATATCTGGAAAATGTGCACTATTTTCAAATATAACAAGTTTACTATTTTTCAATTGTCTCGTTATTCTATTACTCATTGCCACACCTGTATTATAATCGCGCGCGCCAACTATGACACTCGTATCAGTTTCTAAATCATTAATGCGCTCAATTAGCGGTAAAGCCAAATTGGTTTCAAAAATAACTTTACTCATCTTCCCTGTATTATCTAACTGACTTTCCTCCCAAAGACTTCGATTAAGCTTCGCGAATTCTTCATTTTTAAACAACAGTCGATCTACAGTTTCTGCATCAACAATACTCCAAATTTGATTATATTTTTCTTTTAAAGGAATTTCTGACTTACTTATTTTCGATATTTGTTCTTTCATGTCACCTTTCGTTACTTGTAGAAAACCTTCTATCTGCACAGTATACATATCATTAAAATCGTCTAACGACGGTGCTTGTAATACCATTTTTTCAACCTTTTTCGGATATTTCAAAGCATACTCTAAACAGAGTTGTCCACCAAAAGAATATCCTAACAAATTTATCTTCTCTACATTTATTTGCTTTCTTAATTCCTCTAAATCTTCCACCAGCGTATATATTGAATAATCATTATCATCTTTTGGCGCCTCACTTCGTCCACACCCTCTTTGTTCGTAATAAACTACAGTCATATTTTCTTCCAACCTCAACCCAAGTGTTCTTTCAAATACATAATGATTACCACCTGGACCTCCATGTACAACAATGAGAGGAACTGTATTGTGAGCTGCCCCCTACAACTTTACACCAATGCAGAATACCATTGATCTTCAAATAATGTACACCATCTTGCAACATATACGGAATCACTTATCCTCTCTCCTTATCGCTCATTTATTACTCTCTAAATGTATAAGTTCTGACCATTAACACTTTTTCCCTTTATATTCTTTAGACACTATCTTCATTTATATGAATATCTTTTTTATTCGAAAATAGATTTTTAAAAATTCCTACCCCCACAATTAATAGGCCTATGCCAACTAATTTATTTATTTGTAATGGAATACTCTCCATTCCAAATAATCCGAATGAATCAATACATAAGGCAACGACCAATTGAGTAATAAGGCTAATTAGTACCGTATACGCTGGACCTAAACTCTTTATTGCACCCATTATACAAATAATTAACCCAATGCCAAACAATCCACTTACATAAAATAAATAATTTGTAGTATAAAATTTAATACTAATACTGTTCTCTGTAATGATATAAAATAGAACTGAACTTATGAGACCTACTCCAAGAACACATGCTGTTGTTAACCACTGTCCTACATTTTCATTCACTTTTGCATTAAATACAGATTGTAAGCTAATTAATACTCCAGCAAATATAGCTAAACTAAATCCAATCACAATCTTTCTCTCCCTTTTATTACTCATATATATTATCTTTCGCGACTTCCTTCATTCTAGAAATTTCTTTAATTACAATAACTCCATTACTCTTTTCAATTAATTTTTCATTATAAAATTTTTGTAACACACGAATTGCATGTCTATAGCTTACTCCTATGAAATCCGCAATACTTGATACCGCAGTTGCATCCAAATCCTCTTTATACATATTCCCATTACTATCAGTAGAAATGGAAAGTAAATAACTAGCTACACGTACTTCTACTGGATAAAGTAAATTAAGAGCTGTAAAACGAGTCGATATTTTTAATGTGTTCGCAATGTTTTCAAGTAGGAAGTTCATAAATATAGGATCCTGTATTAACTTGTTTCTAATTACCATATTAGAAATGGAGATAGCTATAACATCTGAACAAGCTTCAACGACATTATGCGTCTTACTTTTTTGTATTAATTCAATATCGCCAACAACCGCCAATGGATTAATAAAGCGAAGGATTAGTTTCTTTCCTTCTGGTGTAATCGTGTAAACTTTTACTTTACCTTTAACAACGAAATATAAACGATGAATTTCCTCATCTTTATCACAAATAAGTGTACCTTTTTTAAAATGATTTACTTGAAAATAATCTGTATCTATTTCCGAAAAAACCTCATGTATTTTATAAGTTTTCAAATAATGCATAATTAATTCTGATCTATTCTCCACTTTCATTTCCTCATTTCATTTACATATTAAATACAGTAATACCTATAATCATTACTATTGTTCCCACAATGTGATATCTCTCCATTTGTATCTTCTTTATATGAAACAGTCCTTTCATTTCAATAACAGTTGCTGTTAACAATTGAGCAACCATAAGTGTTCCAGCTGTCAATGTAACTCCCAGTGAATATATCGCCATAGTTTCTGCACAAATAATGAATCCACCAAATGCACCAGCTGCTAAATATACTTTTTTCACACCCTTTAAATCCGTTACTTTCTCTTCTTTCTTTAACAAAAATACAGTTGTTGCAATAAGGAACCCAATTAAATGAGTTATAATACTCGTTGACCATATACCGATATGTGAACTAAGTTTCGCATTAAAGGTTCCTTGAAGTGTTATACATAGGCCAGCAAATACAGCAAATACAATACCTTTCAAAGAATCATCTCCTAATATTCTATCTCTGACTTAATTAAAAGCTATAATCCTACAAAGGCAAAAGGACAAATGTCACATTACTATGAAAATAACTAGAAATGAACAAAAAACACACCTCAAAATATTTGAGGTGTATTTTAATTATTTTATCAATATATAATATTTTATAAATTTAATTTACGCTATTGTAACAGATTGCTTCTTCATAACAAACCTTGCAAATAAGAAACGTACTAACGGTCCCATAATAATTAATTGTAGTGGATACGCCATCATAAAGTTTTTAATAAAAATTGAAAAGTAAATAGAAATGAATGAGCCGCCATGTAGCCCATTATGTAAATACATCATAGTCATACCGAAAAACGACATAAAGAAAACCATTCCGATTACCATAGCTGTAGCCATCGCTACTATAATATTTATTTTCTTCGATTTATCAAACGGTATCGCGAATACAATTTTTTTCGCGCAAGGTCCAACGATACATATCTCAATTAATAGCGCAATAATAAATCCAATTAGTAGTTCTAATGCGATCTCCTTAATATGAATTGGTCCTTCTGCTCCATTCATCAATACATTGTAAAACGTCATTATGATAACCATCCCTAGGCACATCATCATGCCAAATTGGAGGTTTTCCTTTCTTGTTGTTGGCAATTTTCATCATCCCTTCTCTTTGAGTCTTTGTCATTATATCGATATTGGAAACCTCTTCGTAAGTGAACATTTTGTGAACGAATTTAAAACGTTTTCATATATTTTCTTTCCTCTCAACTCGAACTCTCACTTTTATTTATAGAGGTTTTATATATTTCAATGTTGAATTATTAAATTTAACATTGAAATATATAACTACTAGGAGGATTACCATGCATGAAGCAGAATTTTACGCTTATCACATCGTTACAAGGAAAAAAATGAGTATCGGACAAATCATTCATTTTGACATAAATCAAACTAATACCCTATATCGCTTCTTTTTTGAAAGAGAGCAGTTAAATTCTAAGGGTGAAGATTCGATGCAAATTTTAAAAAATCATTATACAAATGGCGGATTACATATAAAAAATGAAAATGCGAAAGTAGTTATGAGTTATATAGATCAAACAATTAGAGCGGTCAGAGAAACAATTGTAGAAATGGTTAGGCTACAAGAATATCCTGAATACCCTTCCAGGTTATCTTGCTTATATGCTGCCAAAAGCTATGAAGATGCTTTAAAATGGAAAGCATTATTTGATTCCTACAATCGAGAAGTTTTGCAGATTGTTAAACTACGAGTGATTGGACACTGTTTTGAAGGTGATGGAAACCTTTTACCGAAAGAAGATGGCATTCCTTTCTCTCAAAAAATTGAGCAAGCTAGAGCGTATTGGCAAGGAAATGTTAAAAATGAACTTCCTGAGCTATTGATTAATGGGAAAATTGAAGTGGTGGAAATTATTGATGATTTTTCAACTGCCAATATGCTATAAACCATATACAAAAAGAGTATTGAATTAACCTTCGATACTCTTTTTGTACAGTAAAATTAGATTGTTTTAACCTTTACAAATTAACCATTTCATAACCATTTACAAAGTACTCTATCGTTTCTAACTCATCTCCATTTAATTCTCTATCCAATTCTTGTTTATACGCTGCCTTTATCTTCTCTGTATCACCCTTATAAGTTTCTGTATAGGTTCCTACTGTTTTCAACAAATGAATTTCTTGTAAAAATTCAACCCGATCTATAGCCGCTCCATGAGAAAGAATATAAGTTTCAGCATCAAATCTCTCTAATTCTTCTATTAATTTAAAAGTTCGTTTCGTTGTATAGTTCCTCTTTGAAGAAAAAATATCTGCATATATACAGTCTCCTAAAAACAAAATCTTTTCTTCTTTAATATAAATAACAACGGAATCATGTGCATGATCTCCGCCAACATGTTTTAACACACATGTCACTTCACCAAGGTCTAATTCAAGTTGATTCTGGAACGTTACAGTTGGAGGAATAATTTTAATGTTTCTCGTTTGTTCACTAAACTCTTTTTTTATACACTCCGCACAAAATTCAATTTCTGTACCTTCTTTTACACGTGCTTCCAGCGCTGCATCCGTCCATTCATAAGATACTAGTGTCTGCATCTCTTTTTTCGTCTCAGTATGAGCAATAGTTAATGCATCTTGCAATACAGGCAATCCAAAAATATGATCCCAGTGCCAATGTGTTAATGCTACAAAGTCAGGACTTGATACATTTTGTTCTTTTAGCATTTCTAAAAATAATTGTGCATGTGCTTCTGAATTCCCCGCATCAATCATTAAAGTTTTTTCTTGTCCAACGACCATTCCTAATATAGGTCTATCTGTTTCGGAAACAGGTGTCATATACCAAAATGAGTTTCCTATTTTTTTGATTTGCTGCATAATTAGTACCTCCATTTATTTATAAGTAAAACAAAAAAATTGTTTTACTCGATAGGTTATAGTTAGTAATAGTGAACTACTCACCACTTATCGTCCTTACAGACTGTTTGAAGTGGGAGCTTCTTGGGAAGTAGATACTTTTATTAGCTATCTATATTTACCAAGCTATAAGGGTAGTACCTACCCCTAAAGAAAATACCAATTACTTGGCCAATTTTAGTAAGTTTATACTTGCGTTTACATCTCTATCATGATGGCTATTGCATTCTGGGCAAGTCCACTCTCTAAGGCTTAGATTCTTGACTTCCTTATTTTTATAACCACAGCAAGAGCACAATTGGCTACTCGCATAATTCTTAGGTGCGATTATCAAATCGCGACCTTTCCATATGGCTTTATAGTCAAGGTGCTCTCTGAATTTAGCCCAAGATACTTCACTAATTGCTTTTGCTAATTTGTGATTTTTTTGCATGTTCTTCACTTTCAAGTCCTCAATCACAATTACTTGGTTTTCGTTTGTGATTTCATTGCTTATCTTGTGAAGAAAATCATTGCGTTGATTCGCAATCTTCTCATGAAGTCTTGCAACTTGTAGCCTGACCTTGTTTCTATTGTTTGAACCTTTCTTCTTACGCGACAAAGAGCGCTGCAGACGAGCTAATCTTCTTTCGGCTTTTCTCAACCATTTAGGGTTCTCATATTTCTTGCCATTAGACAATATTGCAAAGTCTTTTAGCCCAACATCAATACCCACTTTTGTATCAACTTTAGGAAACAATTGCTCATTTTCTTCTACTAAAATCGATACAAAGTATTTACCAGTAGGTGTTTGAGACACTGTAGTAGACTTAATTAATCCAAAGAATTGTCTGTGTTGTTTAATCTTTACCAAGGTCTTTAGTTTTGGCAGCTTGATATAACCACTCTCTATGTAAACCGTGCCTTTTTGGTTATTTGTTGTATAACTACGATGGTTATCTTTCTTACTTTTGAATTTCGGGAATCCAACAGATTTATCACGGAAAAAGTTAGCGTATGCTTTATTCAAATTCATTTGAGCATTCGCCAACGCAAGACTATCAACTTCCTTTAGGAATGGAAATTCAGCCTTATATTGTGCAGGCGTAGTATATTTAACAGATTTATCAAGTTTATCCTGTGATTCTTGATAAGATTTGATTCTATCTGCAATCATCTTGTTGTATACAAATCGAACACATCCAAATGTTTTTGAGAAAAACATTTGTTGTTCTTTATTTGGATAGATACGATATTTGTATGATTTTAACATTTCCTACACCTCACTTTTCCCTTGATTTTCAATATATTTCTTTACTACATCTATCGGTGAACCACCCGTAGTAATCAAGCAAAAGCTTCTTGACCAAAACATTTCTTTCCAAAGTTTCTTTCTCACATGGGGAAAGTCTCTCTTGATTAGTCGAGAACTTGCACTTTTATAAGCATTAATGAACTTTGTCATTTCTGTATTCGGATGTGCCTTGAATAAGATATGCATATGGTCTACATCATGATTCCATTCAACTAATGTGATGTTATAATTTTCAGAAAAACATGTCTTTTGCATAGTCCGACATATCATCATCAAATACATTTCTTCTGTATTTCACGACCAATACAAGGTGAAAATAAAAGGCAAAGCCTTTTGGCTACGCCAAACCGAAATTCATCTCCCACCTATCGTTGGGCTACGTCCTTCACACGCTTGAAGAAGGAGAATTCTTTCGGGAAATTCGTTAAAATCACAAAAAAGCTCTCTTTTTAATTACAATTTTTTTCGTTTTTATATTGTTCTCTTTCTATTGACGATAAAACTTTTGCGATATTCCTCCCCCCATTATAATTATCGTATATAGTTGAAAGAAAATCACTGATATTTTTTTGATACAAAAACTCCTATAGAATACGATGAGATAAAATGAATACATGTTCCAGATACTGTACACAACAAATACACAGAGTGGATAGATAGGTTTTAATGGTGTTGAAACTAAATATATTAGCAATTATATGTATTGGTTCAGTAATAAAAAAGAAAAAATAAGATTTCTTATATAATATTCGATATATAGACGAGGGATAAATATGTTATTTAAAGAATTTGGTAACAAGAATATGCCAGTTATCATTCTCCTTCATGGTGGTGGACTGTCATGGTGGTCATTAAAACCACAAATTGAAGCATTAAAAAAAGAGTATTATATTGTTTCTCCTATTATTGATGGACATGGCGATGATTGGAATAATACTTTTGTAAGTATAAAAAAATCGGCCGAACAGGTTATTAATTATATAAAAGAAAATTGTAATGGAAAGGTTTTTGCGATTTGCGGTCTTTCTATTGGCGCTCAAATCGTTGTTGAAATACTATCTCAAGAATTTGATATTACAGAGAATGCTGTTATCGAAAGTGCGTTGGTTTATCCTATGAAAATAGCAGTCACATTAATTGTACCAATGTATAATGTGTGCTATGGATTAATTAAAAACAGATGGTATGCAAAACTACAGGCAAAAACATTAAATGTACCAGATGAATTATTTGAAACATATTATGAAGATAGTTCACGAATGACAAAAGAAACCCTTATTAATATTACGAAAAGCAATGGAGACTATTCAATCCCTTCAACATTATGCAAGACGAAAGCCAAAACATTAATATTAGTTGGTGAGAAAGAATTATCAATAATGAAAAAGTCAGCAACTCTACTTCACGCTACCATTAATGGTAGTTTGCTAAAAGTCATAAAAAAAAATAGACATGGAGAAATTAGTTTAATTCACCCAGATAAATACCTCGATATAGTACAACATTTTTTTATAAATAATATAAAATAAGGGATTCCAAAAGAATCCCTTTAAAAATCTCATATCCTCTCACATCTTTATGTCACTTTTCACCTTATTGGGCAGTGGCAAAAATAATTGACATTACTAACACACCCTAATCATTTAACATTCAATTTCATTTGCATAAACATACGTATTACAAAAATATAAAAAACTCACTATTGATGCTTTTATTTAAGATAAAAATTAACACGGTAGTTTCGGCTACCGTGTTATTCTTAATTCCAATTTTTCTCTTTTCTAAACTCTTCTCTTTCTATTGACGATAAAACTTTTGCAATGTTAGGACGTTTAAATGGCGCTAATAAAATGTTGTCAAAATAATCTTCTTCATAGAAAACGTTCCACGGAAAAAGTCCGTAATAAGCATTTGCTAACTCAAGAAGAGTGCCGTCACTATAACTCATTGAACCAGTAACATCCAATCCACGATGTTGCCTAAGAACCTTCTCTACATTAATCCTTACATCTGCATTGCCAATCACCTTCCAATCACCCTTGTCTAATGAACTAGAGAGTACTGTTAATACGGAGATAAAAGAATGATTTGAAACCTCTTCTACAGTTGGAATGGCCCCTGTATTTAAATCAAATAGTCCACAAACAGGACTACCAAAAGGTTTCCATACTACCTGTCCAAACCCATATGTACCATTACTAAGATTAAGCAAAAATATGTCTCCCACTCTCCACTTTTGTTTTTTAGGGCGTTTGTGAGAAAGGAGCTGCTGTTCAGCTTCTGTCATTTCTTCTTCTGAAATCGTAACATTAATAACTCCATTAATAATTACAGCAATCTTAAGTATAGTAAGAGCATTAGTAGTACGAATTACTACCTCGCTTGAATCTTGACCAAAATCTATACGCTTGTATAAATCTTTTTCTATCTCGTTTCTAAGTATTTTTCGAAACTGTTTTAATGCATCGTAGTTTGTTTCAATTTTTAATATCTCTGCTAAGTCCTCAACAATAAAAAAGTATGAGGATGTTGCATCTGGAAGAAAAATATCTATTTTACCTAATGAAAAAATCATTTGAAATTCACCTACTTAAAAACAATATACATACTGATTTTCTTTAGCATGTCGTATCTTTCCTTATCCATTTAAATAAGTATCCCAATCATAGTCTTCCATTTTATAAAATCTACCTTTATCATTTCTTTCATATGCACATAAAGATGGTTCACTAATAAATTCTAAAATAGAATCATCCATATTCAATATGACGCCAATTGAAATAATTTGAAAGTTTTTAGGATTATTTTCATAGTCATCACTTTCATAACCACTTAATATTGACCAACCAGAGTCACCTTCTTCTCTTGAATCCTCTTTAAGCATAAAGTTAAATTCTCTTTTTTCAAGTACATCATCACTAACAATTACCTTCGTGTCAAAATAAAAATCCCAATCTTTTGAAGCTGGATCGTTATATTCCGTATCACACATATTCTCAATTCCAAATGAAATTTTATCACCTATTTTTAAGTCTAAACGATACGGATCATTGCTCAATTTCCCTACAAACTTCTTCTCATTTCTTTCAATGATTTCAACCCACATTCTTTCACCATTAAACCTATCTTCTTCTTCGTTTTTAGTTACAAAAATTAACTTTACCAAATCTCCAACCTTTAATTTCCCCAAAACTTCTGCACTGGGAACATAAAATGTATATGGAGATTCTTTATTTAACTCATAAACGTTATCTAAATACCAGGACATTTTTTCACCCTCCTAAAAATAATATCATTTATTTAAAATACTAATTATGTAAGACACCCATTCAATCCTTAGAGGTTTTTATACTATTATTTCTTCCGGCAAACTACCACCATTGAATAACAATCCTCTCCTAACTCATTCCCTTCCCAATCATTATATATATGTAGCAACTCGAACCCGTTCAACTCTAACAATCTTTCTAATTCTTGCGGGTACGTATAACGAAGATCAATCGTTGTTTTTAGTTCATCTACTAGCGTATCACCCTCATAAAACTTTCTTGTTGTTATGTAGTGCTGTATTTGCTGAATTGAATCGTATGTCATCTCAGTATATAAATCACAGCTTCTTCCCTTTTCATCATTAACAGTTGTCCAATATTCTTCTGTAGATGGTTGTATTAATTCTTCTTTTGAAGGGAAACGTGTATCGAATATAAATATACCATTGTCAGCTAACACATGATGAATAGATGTTAATAACTGATTTTGATGTATATTCGTAAGAAAATGCTGGAATCCGTGTCCTACCATAAATGCTAACGGAATAGTTTCTTCAATGTTCAATTGTAAACAGTCTTGCTGTAACCATTTCACTTTCGTATAACTTGTTGATTTTTTCTTCGCTTCAGTAAGCATTCCTTCATGTATATCTACACCAATCATTTGATATCCGTTTTCTATGAATGGAATTGTAACTCGCCCTGTTCCACAGGCTATATCTAGAATCCATTCATTTTGTATATTTAGTTTTTGTGCCCATGATAGTAAAAACGGAAAATCTGTCAGACTTTTATTTTCTATATCATATCGTTTTGGATTTTCATATTCGGATAAGTTCCATTTTGTTTGCACTTATACTCCCCATTTCATTTTAATATATAAATTATAATGAATTTACAGTTTTTTCTCTATAATTAGTAAAAACAATTTGGACTAATACAACTTAACTTTTCGTAAGCTAAATACAAGGGTATAGAATCGGAGTGTGATACTATGGAACGTTTATGGATCCCAATGATCGTTACTTTTTTTTCATTCGGTGGATTATTATTAGGTGGTGCTGTTGGAGTAGCAACACGCCAACTAATTGAAGAAAAGATGCATCGTTTATACGCATTATGTGGTGGGATTTTACTTGGATTATTATCACTTGAAATTATTCCTGAAACATTTTCAAGCTATGAAATGATTGGTCCTATACTTGGTATAGCTATCGGTATTTTAGTTATGAGCTTATTAGATAACTATTGCCATCATCCGAATATACATAAGAAAGATCAACAAGCATGGCAAACTTTCCTTTTTCTCTCTTTCGCTATATTTATTCATAATATACCGAGTGGATTTGCGCTAGGTACAGCTTTTATAAATCATAATGACTCTGCCATTCCCTTTTTAATAGCAATCGTCGTTCACCATATTCCAGAAGGATTAGCTTTAATTATCCCCTTCCTCTTTACAAAGCATAAATATATTTCATTTCTATTAACAACTTTATTACTTTCTCTTATTCTCGGTACCGGTACGGTTTTTGGAATTTTGATGGAAGGAAAAGCTCTTCATTTACAAGGACTCATTATGGGAAGCGCTATCGGTTCACTTGGTTATGTCACAATTCACGAAATGCTTTGGAAAGCTAAGAAACAGCTCTCTTTCCTTACATTTCTAACGTGGGCAATTAGTGGATTTTTACTAATAATAATCTTCATTCTTTTCACTGGACATCATTAAAACAAATAAGTTATATCATTTGTATATTTTTCCTTTTTCTCCAAAACATAATGTTATCTACCTATTATAAGGAGGAACAATTATGTTTGGAAAAACAGCCGGTGAAGCATTAGTTGATTTATTAATTGACTGGGGAGTAGAACACATATATGGTATGCCTGGAGATTCCATCAATTCAATAATTGAGGCTTTAAGAAAAAACAAGATAAAATTAAATTTATTCAAGTTCGCCATGAAGAAGCTGGTGCATTAGCAGCGGCAGCCTATGCGAAATTAACAGGAAAACTTGGTGTTTGTATGGCTATTGCAGGACCTGGGGCTATTCATTTATTAAATGGTTTATACGATGCAAAACTCGATCAAGCTCCTGTACTAGCAATTTCAGGACAAGTAGAAACCGATTTACTCGGAACGGATTTTTTCCAAGAAGTAAACTTAGAAAGAATGTTTGATGATGTTGCGGTTTATAACTAACGTATAATGTCAGCTGAACAACTACCTGCTGTAGTCAATCAAGCGATTCGTATGGCATATACGAAAAAAGGTGTATCCGTTCTTACTATTCCGGATGATGTTCCGAAATTTGAAGTAAAAAATGGTGCTCGTGTTACAAACACTTCTTTTACATTGCCTGAGCTATTTCCGCAAAAAGAAGATTTAGATGCAGCGAGACTCGCAATAAATGAAGCGACAAAACCTGTTATTTTAGCCGGGAAAGGAGCTAAACATGCGAGAGAATCTTTACTTGCATTTGCAGAACATATCGGTGCTCCAATCGTACTTACGTTACCAGCTAAGGGGATTATTCCTGATGAACACCCTCTTTGTATCGGTGGGTTAGGGTTAATTGGAACAAAGCCTTCTTATGAGGCAATGAAGCATGCGGATACTTTAATTATGGTTGGTACTTCTTATCCGTTCACTGGTTTCTTACCTGAGAAAGCAAAAACACTTCATATTGATACAGATCCGGCTCAAATCGGGAAACGTTATGCGACAGACATCGGCTTAGCTGGTGATGCTGATAAAACATTAAAATGGTTAATTGAAAATGTAGAAAAACACGAGGATCATTCCTTCTTAGAGCATCATCAAGAAATGATGAAAAAGTGGGAAGAAAAATTACACAATCAAGAAGAAGATTCTTCGACTCCAATTAAACCACAGCGAGTTATGCATGCACTGCAGAAAGTAGCAGAAGATGACGCAATTCTTTCAGTCGATGTCGGAAATGTAACAGTATGGACTGCAAGGCACTTCCGTATGACAAACCAGAAATTTATCATTTCTAGTTGGCTTGCAACACTTGGCTGCGGTTTACCTGGCGCACTTGCTGGACAAATTGCTTTCCCGGATAAACAAGTGTTTGCAGTTTGTGGTGACGGCGGATTCGGAATGACAATGAATGACTTCGTAACAGCTGTTAAATATAAACTACCAATCGTTGTTGTTGTATTAAACAATAATAAAATTGCTATGATTAAATTCGAACAAGAAGTTATGGGGAATATTGAATTTGGTACAGACTTAACGAATCCTGATTTCGCAAAATACGCAGAGGCGTGCGGTGGTATTGGATACCGCGTCGAACAGTTAGATGACTTACTTCCTGCCTTCGAAAATGCTGTAAAACAAAGTAAACCATGCATTATTGATGTAGTTGTAGATGTAAATGAAGCACCAATGCCAGCAAAAATCACATTTGGTCAAGCAGCTGGTTATACGAAACATATGATAAAAGAATTATTTGAAGAAGGTAAGATTGATTTACCACCACTTTAAACAAAAAAGATAGCTGAAAACAATTTGTCTTCAGCTATCTTTCTTTATTTTTGTACCTCTTTATAGAAAGAAAAATCACTCATAGTAGGTTGTACTTGCTTCTCTACTTTCACTTCTTTATCCTTCCTCTTCGGCATTCTTACATTTCCTAGTTTAATCGCATCTTGCATACTATTACTAATAAGATTTCCTGACAAAATTGTCATACTATAAAAAGCGATTGGTATAAGTACAATCCATGTATGAGTAGTTAAATGACGGAAGTTTTGACCAATTAGACCCGTCCATTCCTTTGTTACACTATCCGCATCTAATCCAAAAAGTATCGTTCCTCCAAAAAACAACTTAAGTAATCCAAGATGCAAAAGAAGTAATAGCACACTTACAAATTGTTGGGCTACCAATAAAAGAAATGATGGTAATATATGCGGCCATACATGACACTTCAGTCTCTGCCACTTACTTCCTCCAAGCACTGTTGCCGCCAACATAAATTCTTCATTCTTAATACGTTTTACTTCTTGCGCTACATACAACATAACAGTTGGTACAGCAAGACACGCAAGAACTATAATTTGAAACGCAACTCGCAAATGAAATGGAGCAGCTGCCTCTCCACTGTCGAACATTAAAACTTCCTTTAAAATAAAATAGGAAATCATAACCATTGGTACGATACTGAATGGATCAAAAAAAGATGAGATAACTGGAAATGAGCGTTTACTGTACATACCAAGTAATAAACCAATGCCTCCCCCAATCACTACACGTAAAACTGCAATAACTATACTCGCACCTACAGTCCATTTTGCTCCTTCTATTATTAGCTGGAAAAGATCGCGACCTTTCGCATCACTTCCGAACCAAAATTTACTCGACGGTGAAAACGGAGCAGCCTCTAATTCTCCTTTTTCGTTATACATCATCGTTAATTCGCGAATATTCCCGTCAAAAAACACCGTATTTCCAATACTAACAAGCATTAGTACACTCAAAAAAGTAACACCTAGCCAAAATCTCACATCTCTTTTTACAACTTGCCACATGTTACACACGCTCCTTTATAACATTTTTTAAAAGCGTATGTAATATACGAAATAGTATAAAAAGCGGTACGTATAATATAACTAAACTCACTGTAAATATTTCTAATTTGGAATTTTCTTTTACAAAAACAAACATGCCGTACGTATTAAATAGCCATTCAATAATATATAAATTTGATAACATAAATAAAATATTTGTTTTTGCATAATAGACTGTTGTTAACAAGACGTTTCTTGAAATATGGTGTGTCAAAATATGCCTTAAACTCAGTCCTTTGCTCTTTGCAAATATGCTATAATCTTTCTCTAATTCTTCTCTAAAACGTAATAATAGTAGCTTCATAAATAATAACGTTGTAGGTATAGCAAGGCATATTATTGGTAACATGCGAGCTCTATCCTCACCAAATCCCGCATGTTTCACTGGCATAAATCCTGTTTTTTGAAAGATAATTACTACTAGAAGTTGAGATAATAAAATTAATAAAATGTCCGGGATACTTTCAAGTGCGACGAAAACTCCATTCCATATACGTTGCTTTGATTGAGAGCGCTGCAATACCCACACAACGATAAAATACGCAATGAGTAAAGAAAGTATAAATGCCGAAATAAATACAAACATTGTCTCTACATAATGAATCCATATTTGTGGAAATAACTTTCTTGAGTTCCGAAATCCATAAGTAATTTCACCTGGTTGAAGTAACTTCTCTCCAAGAAACAGAACTGTGTTCCAAAAACCGATTAAATCAATTTGCAATCCCTTAAATAACCGAGGGAGCGCACCTAGACAGATTATACATAAGATTGCAGCTAATAGTTGTAAACAAGTAATCCCACACCATTTAGCAACTCGCATCACCATCACTCTATCCCCCTTACCATTAGATAGAATATTCAGAAACAAAAAACCTAAATATGTTACATCTCTTCAGCTATACCCTGCACTCGCTTCTTCCCACTAGGTAAAATAGCTTGATATAAACACGTAACCAAAAATAATAAACCAAATAAAATAATATACAAAGTATCTGCACCAATCCATTTCGGGAACAACATTGCTATCGCACCGAGAGATAACAGCTGGAATCCTGTCGTTAATGGACTAAGTAAACTTTGAACACGTCCCATAAATGACTCTTCTACAATTTCATACATCCAGCCCGATATTGCAACATTAATAAACGGTAAAAAGAACGTCGCTAAAGCGATACATACATAAAAAGACCAAACATAATTTACAAAATAGCACATACCGAAGGAGATTCCTGATCCTGCCATCCCAAAAACAATAATAGATTTTGGTGCATATTTCTTACCTATACTCGTTGCAACTATACTTCCAATTAGTAATGAGATTCCTCCAACTACTCCACCAACCATCGCTAAACTTTCATACGTTGCTGGCGCTAATTTATATTTTAATATGTAAGTAGTGGATACGCTTAAAATACCATTTAATAATCCAAATACGATAAATCCTAAAAGCAATTTTTTTAAAGTTTCATTTTGGTATATATACTTAATACCTTCTTTAAACTCTGTTATTAACATCTTCAAATTAACTTCTTTCCATTTTGTTCTACCATTTGGCAAACGAACTTTTTCTGGAATTGAGATCATTTGTATCAAAATACCACTCGCAATAAAGGTGAGCGTATTTACTAAAATGCTCCCGTAAATTCCAAAAGTCCAGTACACCATCGTTGCAATTCCTACACCAAATAAAGCATACAAACTATTTACCATTTGATTAATCCCCGCTGCTGCACCGTATTGGTCTGATTCTACTACTCCCTGTATCATCGACTGTTCTGATGGAGAGAAAAATTGGATACATGCATTTTCCAAAAATAAAAATATAAACACAAGTATAATCATCCCGTAATAAAGCGAAATTAGAATTCCAATATTACAGAGAGAACAACATATATTACTTACCGTACAAATACGTTGTCTATCAAATCGATCCACTACTGTCCCTACTAATAAAAAAAAGATTAGTGCGGGTAATGCAATCATAATTTGCGTCATCGTTGCGTAAACTGGTTGTTTTCCGTATTGATCTAACAAGTAAAACATTAAAGAAATTCCGGCAATCATAGAACCAAGGCGTTCTAAAATATTCGCTAGAAAAAAGCGTGCATAAACTTTGTTTCGAAATAACTGTAGTATTTCTTTCATATGTAATATCCTTTCTCTCGACAAAATAGTATTATTTCAGTCATTTCTTGGAAGTTATATTATATTTTTCGACCATTATCCAATCTTTTCCTTCTATATAGAGAACATGATAATAAAAAAACTCTTGTCTTTTATACAAGAGTCTTTTTATTTAACTTCGCTTCATTTAATGATATGTAGCTAAAATCTTTTTACGTCTCGCTAACCTTTTTAATTCTCTAAAGTTCGGATACATTTTATTTATTTTACAAATGTATCGCACATCCACTTATAAAATTTTTCTTTCTCTTCAAATTGTGGATAATGAGCTGATTTCTCAAAAGTAATAAATTCTTTTTGATCTGCTTCAATAGCATCAAAATATGTTTTTGCTGCATGAAATGAAGTGTTATAGTCATATTTCCCCATAAGGAAAAAAAGCGATAGATTCATTTTAGTCACCTTAGTAGGCAATGGATTTTTTAAATCCTTTTCTAATAAGACTGATTGAGAATATGATAATCCAACGTTATAACGAATTACGTCTAACAAGTTATATTCATTACTAAATAGCATCCCCATGTTATCACCATCTGGATTTTCAATGCATCTTGATGTTCCACCATATTTCGCAACATAATTTCGCGGAGTGTATGTATCGCCATTTTTAATTTTTTCGGTTAACCCTTTTAAATAGGAAACCTCACCTGTATTCCCCGCATTTTGTGCCTGTTCAATAACATAGTTTAAACTATCCATTTCACTTTCTACTGTATCACTCATCTGCCCTATACCAACATACGCTTCATATTTTTCAGGAGCTTTATAGGCAGCTTGCATTCCAATATATGTACCATAAGAATGCCCAATCAATATTACTTTTTCTTTGCCGAGACGTTTTGAAACATAATCTGTCATAGCTAATAAATCTTCTACAAGTAGGTCTGATGATAGATTCGAATAGTCTTCAAAGAAATGATACGATTTCCCGCTTGCCCTTTGATCGTAATTAACAACTGTGAATTTCTCTTCCAATAAGTCTTGATATTTTTGAGCATATGGTATTTCTGAAGAACCTGGTCCACCATGGATAAAGAGAATAACTGGATTCTTCTTATCTTTTCCGCGTATCATAATTTCATGACCACTTCCATTTATCTCTACTTGCTCTAATGTACTTATACTGTTTTTTCCCTTTATTTGTGAAGTCCATGTAGGAAATACTAGTGCTATGATTATTAGTAGTATAGCAGTGACTCCCATACGTTTTATTACTTTATTTATCTTCTTCATAAGACGATTCCTTTCTGTTAAATTAATAAAAATATCAATTTAATTCTGCAAAACTACCGTAAAAAAATAAGAGCGTAAAACAATTTAACTTTGCAATTTCATCTTAATTTTTTGTACATTCTTAATATCCCATACACTTCTTAACTTTCCACTACATAAAACCTTAACGAATTCTTAATTTTCTATACATTCACCACAAAAAGACTTGATAACATCTCGCATACACGTATCCCACGCATAGAAAAAAGCCCTTATTTTCAAAACAAGGACTCTTTTCTTAAACTATTTCGCTACTTCTTCTTTCGGCATTACCATACCTTTATACAATTGAACAGTTATCCAGTAATAGATGAAATAAATGACTAAGAAGATTCCTATTGGCACCCATACTTTCACAAACGGATCAACTAATATAAAGCTGAATAAGTTAAGCCCCACTAACACGTGAGAGATTCCAATAATCGCTGGGAAGATAAATAAATATGAAATTTCTTTATATATACTTTTCGTTAACATACTACGTCTCACACCGATTTTTCGTAACATTTCATAACGGCGTACATCACGAGAAGCACCTGTTAATATTTTGAACATAAGAGAACTTGCCATCATTGCTAAAAAGGCAATTCCGAGGAAAAATCCCATAAACATTGTCCCACTCATGAAACTGTTCATAAATTGATAAATTGTCATTTTCGTAAATAAGTCTACTTTTGTACCTGTTGTTTTTTCAATTTGTTCTTTTTGTCTCTTATCTATTTCGATTAACAACGGTTTATATTTTTTCATATCATCTACTTTTGCTAATGTTACAGTGTGTTCTGTTCCTTGAATTCCTTTATAGTGTTCTTCATCTGCAATTCTTACAGGTTTTCCACTAAATTGATTATGTGTAATTTGTATTTCTCTTACAACTGCATCTTCCCAATCTTTTGGCATACGAGGAAGCTTATTCGCTGCTTCAGGAGCTTCCAAAGCAGAGTATACAGGTTCAGTTAAAGGTTCAGCTACACGTTTACGAGCAGGCTCTTTTAAAGTTTTTGTATCAAAGTGATCTGAAACAAGTGGTGGTTTCGCAGTTAAATCGTTACGTAAGTAATAAACCGCTTCTCCATCTACTTTATACTTGTACTTGCTTTCTTCAACAATTTCCATCTCTTTTAATGCTGCTGTATCTTGTTCATTTGGATCGTGAATTACAACGTCATATACACGAGAAAAGTCTGTCATAATGCCGACATTTTTTTGGAACGCCATACCTGCTGTCATCGCACCTGCCCCTAATGCAATTAACATCGCTACCGTACCTAGTACTCTCGATAAACTATTTACTCGGAAACGTAGCTGTGCATATGTAAAACTATTTAAACCAGTTTCATTACGTTTTTTATTCCCCTTAATTTTCATCACAAAAAACGGGAGTAATGAACTAAAAATAAAATACGTTCCAAGCGTTGTAACGATTGTCGCTATTATAAAGCCGATTTCAGCGAACATTTTTATATTTACCATAAAATAATATCCTGTACTTACTAGCAATACACCAAGTACTGTCATAATAACAATTCGAGTTTTACTTTTCTTCACTTCATCTAGTGTTTCATCTTCACGAATTAACTCCAATTCTGTTTTACGTAATAACCGAACACTATTCATTAAACCAGTAATAAAAAATAGTATTAAGAAGAAAATAGCTGTAACTACGATTGCTGGTGTGTATACAGATGAGTAACTACCTTTTGCTGAAATTTCCATTCCATTCATTAACAAATTTCCTGCTACACTGGCAAGTAACATCCCTACTAAAATACCGATAATAATACTGACAATACCCATACCAAATGTTTCAATAAATAATAGCTGTGCTACTTTTTTCTTTTTCGCCCCAAGCATCATGTACATACCGAGCTCTTTCCTTCTTAATGTAAGTAGAAAAGAATTGGCATAAATAATGTAAAAGACAGTAATGAACGATAGTAATATGGCACCAACCCAGAAGACAAGTCTAATACTACTAATGAGACTATTATCTTTTGTAAATTCACTATTCATCGCCATCGTTTGGAACATGTAGAAAATACTAATACTAATAACGAGACCAATAAGTAAAACCATATAATCTTTTAACATCTTTTTCATACTATGACGTGATAATTTGAATAACATAGTCTCGCCCCCCTACTTAGACTCAGCAGCTGAGCCCATATGAGCGAGCACACCTAAAATGTCTTGATAGAAATTTTCTCGTGTTCCTTGACGCTTTAATTCTTTATAAAGAAGACCGTCTTGGATAAATAATATTCGCTCACAGTAACTCGCACTAAATGCATCGTGTGTCACCATCAAAATACTTACATTGTGATTTTCATGTAAATCTTGCATCGCTTCTAATAAACTTTTTGCATTTTTACTATCAAGCGCTCCTGTCGGTTCATCTGCTAATACGATTGCTGGATTATGTACTAAAGCTCGTGCTGCCGCTGTTCTTTGTTTTTGTCCACCAGAAACAGCAGTTGGATATTTTGTTAAAATTTCAGTAATCCCTAATTTCTTCGCAACCTCATTTACCTTTCCCGTAATCTCACTTGAAGGTACGCCTTGCAGAGAAAGTGGTAAAGCTATATTTTCATAAATTGATAAGTTTTCAAGTAAGTTAAAATCTTGAAAAATAAACCCTAATTTTTGAGATCGAAAATCTGATAATGCATTTCCCTTCATAGAAGTAATATTTGTACCAGCTATTGTCACACTGCCACCAGTCGCTTGATCAAGTGTACTTATCACATTAAGTAAAGTCGTTTTTCCAGATCCAGAAGGACCCATAATCCCGACAAATTCCCCTTCTTTAATATTTAATGAAACACCCCTTAATGCTTTTGATTGATTCTCATTTCTTTTCCCATACGTTTTTTCTACGCTTTCTACAGTAACTACATTTGTTGACATCTCTTTCACTCCATCCCTTTTGTATAGAATAAATTTCTCATATATTTCTTATCTTTTTCTCATGTAAATCCTTAAGATTTTTTTAACTTTTCAATCTCAAAAGAAATATGAATCATATCACTTCTTAATATTCTCATTTTTCTAAAATCCGTTCATTCGATTTCCCTTACATTTACCTTACAATTTTGTAAGGTAAAAAAGAAAACACACCACTTTGAAGTGAACCCCGAAAACGGGACACATATCAAAACACCTAAACCATCTGCTCAATTCGCTTAGCTCTTTTGGCCCATTTCCAAAAGGATATTGTTTTCCTGCAGGTTGTTGAAAACGATAAGTTGGATCTGTACGATACCATTTCATCCATGTCCTAATTGGGGAAACATTTTTAATTTCGAGTATTTCCATAATGGTACGATTTGAATAGCCATCCTTTTTCAACTCAATCACTTTCCACTTTACTTCTTCTGGGCAATGTACCCTTCCCTTCAAATAAAAAACACCTCCGTTGAATTTGCATACTTAGTATGCGAATTCAACGGAGGTGTTTTTTCATGTACCACTATTTGGGTTCACTTCATATATGGGTGTCTTTTCTTTATGGAAATTTCTTAAATTACTTATATAAAAGCTAATGGACGAGTATTAATATTTATGAAGTAACTTTTATCTGCTAAGAAAGGGGCATCAGATTTATGAACAACCTTAATTTCCTTTGTGAGCAATTTGCTAAAATTTTTAATGGAAAGAGCAACATAAATCAGGGTGTTTGTTCTGTCTCCTTGCGTCGTAATATTAAAGTGTTTGTTCAAGGACGACCAAGCACCTCTGTGATACCGGTTGGGATATCTTTTGAATCGTTAGATCAAAATGGCAATGCGTTGAACTTAGGGGAAATCGCTATTTTACAAGAAGAAATTCCTTTATTTATACAATCAATTGTTCAACAAGGGATTATTGTTAGCGCCTTACATAATCATTGGTTATATATGAAACCATTGATTATGTATATTCATATCCAATCTGTTGAACCACCATTAAGTTTTGCAAAAAAATTGGCAAATTCCTTTTCTGTTTTAAGTAGTTATCCAATTACTGATAACGGAGGCTAATGTTAAGTAGATCATATTTATTCATTTCTAGATACATTGAATTCCGATAATGAGAATTATGTAAATGAGCTGTCCATATGGGCGGCTTATTATATTTTTTGCTTAGCTTGTTTTTTTCAAAAATGCTGGCGGTACCCCTTCAATAAAGGATCAGACACAAAAATAGGCCGTGGAGAAGACTTTCTCCACAGCCTGAGAAAAGACTTCTCTTAAGATAGAGAAGTCTTTTCCCTTCATTATTGATTAGAACTAGAAGATTGTGATTTTTTTGCCTCAGCTTGTGCATTCGCTTGTTTCACTGCATGCACATCCGTTTCAGTTGCAAATTCTGTACCATAACTAGCATTCGCACTTTGTGCACCTGAAGCTTGTGCTTTCTTTGCCTCAGCCTGTGCATTCGCTTGTTTTACTGCTTGTACATTTGTTTCAGTTGCGAATTCTGTACCATAGCTAGCATTTGTACTTTGGATGCTAGCGCCAGAAGTTGCCTTATTGTAACCTTGTTGTTTTTTGTTCACCTTTCTCACCTCCACAATCAATATTGTAGCCAATCCATTTAAAAGCTATCCTTAATTTTATTTTTAAACTTCCGTATATACGTCACTTTCAATAAGACCTTCTGGACCTTTAGGCGTATATTTAAATGTTTTGCCTACGCGGTTTAAATATTCAATACTTCGACAAAATTTTCATCGACTTACTAAAATAGTAGTCTATTTACACGTCTATCAAATAAAAAAGTTGGCAATTACTAAAGCGAAAAAAGCTCTTTCTTTTTGCTCATTCATTTTCGGGTTCAGTTCATTATATTTTCTACTTTGTCTTTATATACAACATATTCTTTTCCATCCACTACTGCTACCACCGCAAATTCATCTTTTAGATTAAATGAAAGCCAGTCAGCCCACATGCTTGTATTTGGTCCTCCACCCCACATATTATGAACCGTGTTTTTAGTTAAATTCATAACTTTATAAGACGCATTTGGTGCATTTGATCCGGTCTTTATTTCAAATGTATATGCGTTATGAATTTTTTTATAAAAGTAGGAAACGCTTGATGGACGAAGCTGATTCATAAAATCTTGTTCTTTTTTCTCTGCAATTTTTATCCCTTCTTGTAATGTGACAACATCTGTTCTTATTGTTTTCCAACTATCTTTTGCTGCATTCAAGTTAGGTGCTAAGAATTTATATCTATTTTGATCAGCTTTTTGATTAGCTGTATCAATATGTCCCAGTACGCCCGAATATTGAGAGTCTAAATCATCCCATTGCGTGGACATAAAAGTAAGAGCAGTAATAGCACTATCAATCGCACTATGCATATCACTAATATTATGAAACGCAACTCCTACTACACGATTTAATGTTATCTTATAATCTACATGCTGACGTAATTTTGCTAATTCCGGCTCTAGCCAGCCTAACTTACCTCTTGCATCACCTATCATTATCCCACCAGCAATCAATGTTGGGAGAAAGGGAATCTTTACCATGTCTAAGCCCTTAGATTCTATGTCTTTCTGATAGTTTATTTGCCCTAAAAGGTCCTCTAAACGCTTTTGATCATCCTCAACCGCAGCTCCTTGGTTTTTTAAAATAGACTGCAAGGTCTCTTTATGGCTTCCAAATACTCTAACATCTTCTCCAATAGCATTTTTAAATTTAGTTAATTCTTCTATTAATACTTTTGCAGACTTTTGATTTTGTTGAATTCCCCCCCGTAAATCTGTAATCCCTTTTTTTAAAGTATCTCCATTCCCAGTATTGATCGCCTCTACTAATGTTTCATAATGATTTTCAAATTTTGTATCGTATTCAATAATACCTGTCAATGTATCTAAAAGCTGTTTTTTTACTTTCGTATTCCATGAAACTGCATGTGCTCTTGCATTGTTTTGATCTTGTACAATTTTACTAGGTAAATCTGCATACCCATTAATAGTAATTCCTTCAAAACTCACATCCGGATTATTCATTAACAAATAAGAATATTCATTCATAGATTTTACAAATAACCCAGCATCTTGCACAGTTTTTATCATCTGTTCTTCATTTGCTGAAAGAGACATATTTCCATTGTTAGTTTGTTCAATTTCACTTGCAAAAGCTGCTACTGGTGTAACTGCATAAGTTGTTGTCATAGTTAAAAATGTCGATACAGCGAGTATTTTATAAGGGATTTTTTTCATCATTTTATACTTCTCCTATATAGGTTTTGATTTTTAATTCTATTCTTCTTTAAAAGCGACGTCTTTCAAATTTTTTGAAAATCTGTAATACAGCACGGTTATCTTGGTATCTGGGTACAAATTTTATAAAGACGAAAGGCGAAGTCATTAATGAGACTCCGCCTTTCTGGTGTATAAGGATTTATTAATTGTCGCATTACTATTTAACAACGTAATCATAGATTCTCTATGTTTTAGGTGACTTTGCAACAGAATTAATATTTCCTTATTTTTGCGGAGTAACAGGCTCCACTTTTAATTCTTTGATTCCTTCTTTTAAAGTGACCGCATCTGTGTGTAATGTTTTCCAACTGTCTTTCGCTGCATTCAAGTTAGGTTTTAAGAATTTAAATTTATTTTGATCCACTTTTTGAGATGCAGTTTCAATATGTCCAAGTACTCCCGAATATTGAGAATCTAAATCATGCCACTGCGTGGACATATAAGTAAGAGAATTAATAGCATCATCAAGCGCCTTATGCATTTCACTAATATTATTGTAAGCAACTCCAACTACACGATTTAATGTTACTTTATAATCTACAGTCTGACGTAATTGTGCTAATAAAGGCTCTAACTTGCCTAAATTATCTCTTGCTACACCCACTATAATACCGCCAATTAACGGTAGGCCCAAAATGGCACCCTTCATTACATCAAACCCATCAGATTCTAATTGTTTATAATAGTTTACTGATCCTAAAACTTCATCTAGACGCTTTTGATCAGCCTCAACATCTACACCTTGGTTTTTTAAAATCGACTGTAAGAGATCTTTATTGCTTCCAAATGCTCTAACATCTTGTCCAATAGAGTCTCTTAATTTAGTTAATTCTTCTATTAATTGTTGTGCATACTTTTGATTTTGTTGAATTTCACCTCGTAAATCTGTAATCCCTTCTTTTAAAGTATCTCCATCTCCTGTATTAATCGCATCTACCATTGTGTCATAATAATTGTCAAATGTTGTATCGTATTCAATAATACCCGTCAATGTATCTAAAAGCTGTTTTTTCACCTTCGTATCCCATGTAACAGCATGTCCCCTTGCATTCTTTTGATCTTGTACAATTCTACCAGGTAAATCTACATATCCATTAATAGTAATCCCTTCAAAGTTCACATCTGGATTTTTAATTAACATATAAGAATAAGCATTCATAGATTTTGCAAATAACCCAGCCTTTTGCAAAGTTTCTTTCATCTTCGCTTCATTTGCTGAAAGAGCCGTATCTCCATTGTTAGTTTGTTCAATTTCACTTGCAAAAGCTGCTACTGGTGAGACTATAGAAGTTGTTGTCATAGTTAAAAGAGCTGATGCAACGATTAGTTTGTACGGGATTTTTTTAATCATTTTATATTCCTCCAATATAGGTTATGATTTTTAGATTCTATTCTTGTTTAAAAGCAATATCTTTCGAAATGAATTCTGCATCTTTATGAATATCATTCCAACTTTGTTTAGCAGCCTTTAAATCATCAGGTATCAACGAGAGTTTATGCTCTTGCATTTGGTCGATATTATCATACAAATCTGTATAATTAGCCCCCATTTTATTCCATTGTTGTTGAATATTCGTTAGAGACAGTATCGCTTGATCCACTGTCTGATACAGATATGCCAAAGTGTCTTTCGCGTTAGTAAGCGAAATAACAGCTTGGCTAGCGAGATCAGCTTTTGTACTTAATTGTCCGATTTTGTTAGAAATTTCGTTATAGGAGTCCATATGCTTAGATGCCGTGACACCAGCTGCTGTTCCTAAACCAATTCCAGCTGCACCAAGAGCTGTAAGGCCACCAACAACAGCCGGTGTTGCTGTACCGCCAGTCACAACAATCACTACCGCTCCTGCAATAGCGCCAATAACTAAAATGACTGCTCCTAATCCACCGCCAATTGACCATGCTAATACATTGTCAAAATGTTCTTTCTGAGTAGAATGTAGCTTCTCAATTTCAGCTTGTTTGCTTTTCTCAATTGCTTCACGGGCTTCTTTTTTGGCAGCTTCAATCTCTAGAGCAGATTTACCCTTTTCTTTCGCTTCTTGCTCTGCTTTTTTCTCTGCTTCTATAATAGAGTTGTTAATTTCTTTTCCTTTGTTATACGCTGCTACTGCAGTTTGAGCAGCAGGTTCAATGATATCTTTTGAAAGGTTATAGACTTCTTTGAATATAACAAACCCTTGTTCATTTAAAGCTCCTGGTAATAATGCTATTTGTTGTAAATCATTTTGAATTGATTTTTGGGTATTTTGTAATTCATTTTTTAGCTGATCTATTTTCCCTGTTCCGTCTGAACTTAGTACACCCTGTGCTTTTGCTACATCCATATCGAGATCTTGAAGTTTTTTATCCAGCTGTAATTTAAGATCTGTTAATTCATTAATCTGTCTTTGTACGTTTTCTTGATTCGTCATAGTCATATCTTGAAGAACCTCAAGTCTATCCAAAAACCCTTCTTTATCTTCTTTATTGTCTACAAACTCTTTTAATGCTGGGTAATAGTTATTAAATTTAGTTACAAACCCTTTACTTTTTGAATTTACTAGAATTAAATGTGGATAAAGTTCTGATGACCATTCCTTCATATCTTGCTTGATTAGGGATTGATTTGTATTTAAAGCTGGGACTTCTGCTAGCTGTACATTAGGGCTCATTAAACCTTGATCAATATATGTTTGGATTAATTTAGATTGTGCACCTAATTTTCGTAATGATGAGGAAATATCCATGCTTTCCTGTTGAGTTTCTGCATGAACGATTGGTGTTGCGAGAGTATTGATAGGAATAGTCGCCCCAGTTACAATTGATGTTATAAAAAATCCTGAAATTATTTTATTTTTCATTCCGTACGCCCCTTTACTATTGTCTATTTACAATCTTACACATACATCTTGAACGACCTAGCGCTAGGCTCTTTTTGTCACATGCTCTAGGAAGGAGAAATCTTTCGAATAGAGTGTTAAACCTCGTTATTATTTACTTCTCATAGAAAGTAAGGATATTATTTTCTTTTAATTCGAATATTAAATTTTTTGGAAGTAAATAATAAAATTTCATCACCTATATTTGAATTAACTGCCCAATGATAAGTATAATATTCATTTTTCTCTTGAGTTGCTGCTACTGCTAAC
>NZ_ALBR01000053.1:0-9527 GCF_002081505.1 Bacillus sp. CDB3
CAAATAGAAGACAAATAAGCAACAAATAACAACATTTCTAAAAAACGTGTCGTTATTTGTTATTTTCCGTTATAAGAGATATAACGGAATGTTAAGATTTAATAAATAATTGATTTGTTATTTAAATCACTACATTACAGTACATGTAAATCGATTTGGAAAGTAGCATATTGATTCAAATCGAAAACCACCCGAACTAGCATTGGATCTTTCATTCTCTTCAAAAAAAGTAGCTTTCACTTAAATAATGCATAATAAAAGCCGTAGGAGTATAACCTACGACTTTGTAAAGGGATCTCGATTTACTATAAAATATCCTCTAAAGGTTTATTCTTACGATTTAAACCTCCTGTAAAGCTTTCTGTTCACTTTGTAAGAATGAATCTAGTTTATCTATCAGTCGTCTAATATTTTCATTTTTGGTATACTTACTTGAATCATAGCCTTCATCCGGTTCTAAATAATAAATAAACCCTTTCATATCCTCTGGATAATTAAAATCACTATACGGGTTAGCTACATTCTCTAATAAAGTATCATAATCATTATTTTTTTCTCTCATAGACATTAAAATAGAGTACTTCCATTTTCGTTGCTCAATTTCACTATTCCAATGTATTGCTAAATCCATGACTATGGTTACTATTAATTCAATAGCTTTTTCTTTATCATATTTTCCCCATGTAAGTAAAATGTCCCTCGATTAATATTGGCCCTAGCTGTAATATCCTTAACCGTAATGGAATCAAACCCTTTTTCATTTATTAATTCAGTTAGTGCATTGCATCACGTATCGCTTCTTTAGTACGAGCTACGCGTAAATCAGCATATACACATTCCACTTTTTACCTCTTTAATTTTTTTAGACATATTTCTATAAGGTGTTCAGAATACAACAGATCCGCTATTTCTGTTTATTGAACCCAGAAGATACCCATACTATAATACTTAATATAAATAACCAACACCATGTTGGTTAAAAAATAGGAGGTACAAAAATGAAAAACCAAGTATCACTAGTAGTTGAACATGAATTGAATGACGTAACACCAGAAATGATTGACTGGTGGTGGGATAATATTGATAACTCTGAACGATATAAACTATGGCACCCAGAAGAACATGTTGATTTTAAGTGGTTAGTTGACCCTAAAGTACATGGACATGTAGGAGCCATATCAGCTTCAATTGAATCTGCGGGGGATGGACTTGAATTCCCGCTAAGAATTAGATGGGAAGACCCTAAAGATTGTCCTATAAATACCCATTACAGCCATGTTTTAATGGGTTCATGTTTAGATGATGATGACGATGTAATTTCACAAGTAATACATCAATACGAAAAATCCGAGAATGGTACAGTAATGACTTCTACATTCATTTTCCCGAAAGGATTACCACCATTTATTAATCTAAGTGGTTTATATAAACACAATGTAGAAGAAATGAGTCAGTTCAGTATATTTTTACCGGCACTGTTTGCAGAAAACCTGTAAGACAACCTAACATCTTTACTTGTAATAAGTAACTAACTAGAAAACAAATAGTCCCCAATGTTTTAGATATATCTAAAATGTTTGGGGACTTTCAATATCAAATCAATCTCTTTTCACTTTACTTCTTCTCGGTAATATACTCTTCCCTTCAAATGGAGGTGTTTTTTCATGTACCACTATTCAGGTTCACTTCATTAATGGTGTATTTTCTAATCAATTAGTATTTTCTATTCTTTATTTCCTCTTCAATACTTGCCGCAAATACATCTAGCACAACAACTTCTGACTTCTCTTCCCCATATTTACGTACATTTACAGCTCCGTTCTCCATTTCCTTATCACCAATAACAAGAACATACGGTACTTTTTGCATTTGTACTTCTCTTATTTTATATCCTAATTTTTCATCTCGTGCATCCTGTTCAACACGAATTCCAGCTTGTGCTAATTTATGTGCAACCTCATTGGCATATTGTTCATGTACTGCATTTGAAACTGGAATTACTTTCACTTGAACTGGTGCCACCCATGCCGGGAACGCACCTCCAAAGTGCTCAATTAATATTGCTAAAAATCGATCTAAAGATCCTAAAACTGCTCGGTGGATGACAACTGGTCTTCTCTTTTCATTCTTCTCATCTATATAATTTAAATCGAATTTCTCTGGCATTTGGAAATCGAGCTGGATTGTTCCGCACTGATGACTTCTATTTAAAGCATCTTTAATGTGGAAATCAATTTTTGGTCCGTAAAATGCACCGTCACCTTCATTTAGTCTATATTTATAATTTAATGAATGTAACACATTTTCTAATGCCGCTTCTGCTTGCTCCCATAATTTATCGTCACCCATTGAATCTTCTGGACGAGTAGACAGCTCTACTTCATATTCGAATCCAAAAGTTTTATATACGTAATCAATTTGTGCCATTACTGATTTAATTTCATCTTCAATTTGTTCTGGTGTTACAAATAAATGAGCATCATCTTGACAGAAAGTACGTACTCTTAATAGTCCATTTAATGCCCCGCTAAATTCATGTCGGTGTACTTGACCGAACTCACACATACGAATTGGCAATTCGCGATAGGAGTGTAATTTATTTTTGAACATTAACATATGTCCTGGGCAGTTCATCGGTTTTAATGCAAAACTTTTATTATCCACTTCTGAGAAATACATATTATCTTTATAATGTCCCCAGTGCCCTGACTTCTCCCATAATTCTTGGTTCATCATGAACGGAGTGCGTACTTCTTGATAATTGTACTCTTTTTGAATTCCTCTTAAAAATGCTTCTAATTCGTTGCGGATAATCTGTCCTTTCGGCAAGTAAAACGGCATTCCCGGAGCTTCTTCCGAAAACATAAACAATTCAAGTTCACTGCCTAATTTCCGATGATTTCTCTTTGCTGCCTCTTCAACAAAATGCAAATGCTCTTCTAATTCTTTTTGAGAAGAAAAGGCAACACCATATATACGCTGAAGCACTTGATTATTACTATCACCTCGCCAATATGCACCGGAAACGTTAGTTAATTGAAATGCTTTCAAATAACCTGTTGATGGTAAATGTGGTCCTCTACATAAATCTACAAATTCACCTTGTTTATATAGTGTTACACTTTCCCCATTAGGGATTGCTTCTAAAAGTTCTAATTTCAGGTGATCGTTCATTTCTTTAAACAGTTTTTTTGCCTCTTCTCGTGAGACCTCAACTCGTTCTATCTTTACATTTTCATTTATTATCTTTTTCATTTCTTTTTCGATTTTCGGTAAATCTTCTACGTTTACACTACTCGGAAGATCCATATCATAATAAAATCCATTTTCAATAACAGGCCCTACCCCCAAGTTTATGTCACCATATATTCTTTTTACAGCTTGCGCTAAAATATGTGCAGCGGAGTGTCTTGCAATTTCTACACCTTCATTTGAATCTATAGTAATGATTTCTACTTCCACATTTTCTTCAATGTTTCGGCGTAAATCAAAAAGGTGATTGTTTACTTTTCCTGCAACTGCTTTCTTTTTTAAACTACTGCTAATAGATCCAGCAATTTCTTCTAAAGTAATGCCTTTCACAAATTCTTTAACGCTACCGTCTGGAAATTTAATTTCAATCATCTGTTCTTTCATTTTTCATCTCTCCATTTCATAATAAAAAGCACACTCATCCCTAAAATAGGGACGAGCGTGCTTTTACCCGTGGTTCCACCCAGATTCCCATCACAAATTGCAATGACTTCTTTTACGGTAACGTCGTTTACACGGCACTAGATACTTAATTTCCCCAGTGCAGCTCTAAGGTGGTAAGTTATTTTTCTGCGTTAGGAAGTTCTCAGCTTTCCTTCCTTCTCTGTATAACCGGGTAAAATAACTCGTGTCCTTTTCTTCGCTTATTATAAAATTGAATGCAAAAAAGCATATTCATCCCTAAAAATTAGGGACGAATATGCTTATATTCGTGGTTCCACCCAGATTCCCATCACAAAAAACATAATGGCTTCTTTTGCGATAACGTCGCTTACACGGCACTAGATACTTAATTTCCCTAGTGCAGCTCTAAGGTGGTAAGTTATTTTTCTGCGTTAGGAAGTTCTCAGCTTTCCTTCCTTCTCTGTATAACCGGGTAAAATAACTCGTGTCCTTTTCTTTGCTTTTATAAAACATCCATTTATTGTTATTTAATATATCTTATTCATTTTATTTTTGCAAGTGTTAAATAATATTATTTATTTAATTTAAAAAAGTGAAACCAAAAAACTTGGATTCACTTCTCAATTTTACCAATCTTGTGGTTCGTAATTTAAGTCTGAAAATAGGCGTTTTTTCTCTTTTTTCGATAAATCTCTCCACTGTCCAACCGGTAAATTATTCAATTCAATATTCATAATTCTCGTACGTTTTAACGTATATACTTGATAACCTAAAGCTTCACACATACGGCGAATTTGACGATTTAGCCCCTGTGTTAAAATAATTTTGAACTCATATTTTGATAACTGTGTAATCTCACAAGGAAGCGTTTTTGTATCTAAAATTTTAACACCTGCTGCCATTTTCTCTAAAAACTCTGGTGTAATCGGCTTATCTACTGAAACGATATATTCTTTCTCATGCTTGTTTTCAGCACGTAAAATCTCATTAACAATATCGCCATCATTCGTTAACAAAATCAAACCGTCTGAGTCTTTATCGAGACGCCCGATGTGATTAATTCGTAAAGGATGATTCACTAAATCGATAATATTACCTTTTACTGCTTTTTCACTTGTACATGTAATACCTACTGGTTTATTTAAAGCGATATACACATGGTCTCGAGCAATACGAAGTTGCTCTCCATTTACTCGTACGTCATCACCTGGATTTACTTGGTCACCAATTTTTGCAACCTTACCGTTAATAATTACTCTTCTCTCATTAATTAACTTATCTGCTCCACGTCGAGACGCTTTTCCAGCTTCACTAATAAATTTATTGATACGCAAGTTAGGCACATCCTTTTCATAAAAAATTTCAAGCTCACACTGCTTCTACCGAACAATACAAAAGGGTAAGCCTCCTATTATAACTTAAATATATTAACATGAAAGGGTATATGACGTCTTCACTTAATTACATGTTTATTAGAAAATAATTGGTCTTCTTTTCCTTTTCATCTCAAACTGTTTAGCAGTCAATAGATTAACCCTTAAATATATCATCATTTATTTACTTTTTTCATAGATAATATACAGATGTAAGTTTGAATAATAACGCCTGAATAACTCACAATATGTGAAAAACAAAAAAAGAATCCTTTTGAAAATAATCAAAATGGATCCTTCTTCAGCTAAAATAATACTAGTTTTTATATACAATTGTTCAATAATTATAATCTTTGATAGAAAACATCGTTCAACAACAAAATAATTTCGAAATCCCCTAATTTTTTACGCTTCAATATTTTCTTCACATACTCCAAAAAGAAGCCCTTGATTATCTATACAATAAGCAAAGTAACCCATATTAGGAATAGCAGTTTTAGGTACAACTACTTGTCCACCATTTTCAATGACTTTATTTATGTACTCATCAACTGAAGGTACTTCAATAGAATTAGTCGTCCTAGTAGCACCATCAGGTGATTTCATTAATCCACCATCAATACCAGGTCGATCGCTTTTCCCCGTTATAATGAACCAATAGTCATGTGACCCAGGCATTTTTTCAAACTTCCATCCAAAACTATTTGTATAAAATTGAATAGCTTCTTCAGGGCTTGGGACTTGCAATTCAAATCTTAAAACTCTACTCATTTAAATATCTCCCCTCTTATTCTTGTACAAAGCAATTATACAAGAACAAACGTTCTGCGTCGACTTTATCTAAACCATTTATCTTAATAAGTTCTAACTTTAGTTCGAAGCTGCAACAGACCATTCTTCCTTCCGAATAACTCTCTTCCCATTTATATTTTCAACATAATCATTTACATTTGCTAACTGGTATAACGCAGGAAAAATTTCTTTCATATAACTTTCATGTGCTATTTCATCTTGCCAATACGTTAGCACTATGTAACGATTTTCAGTCTTTAAAGACTTCCCAACAACTCCACCTAACATCCCTTTTGCATTATCCATCCCTTTATCCCAAATTGTTTCTTGCGTATGTAAAAAATGCTTCTCTTTCCCTTCTTTCACATCACAAATTGCAACTCTTACAAATGAACCTTGTACAATTACGTCTTTCAAAGGAATTTCTGCTATATCATACAACGTTTGAAACATTTCAATATTGCAGGAAGTATATGTGCCTTCTTGATTACTATTAAAAAAAATTGTATCATGGGCGTCATTCATGAATGATTGATATGCATTTCTATCTTTCCATAAAGTATACACACACGCTTCATCTTCATTCCACCCACCAAATTGTCCATAGAATCCGTCTAAATACTGTAAATCACGCCATTTTTCTTGCGCATCGGAAAACATTTCCCTTTTCTCTTCTTCAACCTTGCAAAATATTGTTTTTAATAGCATTTCTATTCCCCCTTACGATACAATCCATTTCCCACTTGCAATACTTTCTACTTTTCCGCCTACACTAACATTAATTTTACTCGCTACTTTTTCAGCCTGTATATGTATTAAAGAAGGCCTGTTTATTTCATATCCTTGTTCAACACGCATATCTACCTTTTCTGTTCCAAAATAACGATATTTTAGAAGATACGCTGCTAAACATTCGTTTGAGCTTCCTGTTGCCATATCCTCTGGGATTCCATAGTAATCTGCAAAATTCATTTCTTTTGCTACTGTCTGCATTTCCTCACTGGAAACTTCCTGATTTTCCATAAACACTGCAAGTTGATTCCCTGTATACTTACCTCGTGAGAAGACATCTACAATATAAAAATCCAAATCCCTCACTCCTCTACTTTACTTCAATACCTATTGTTTACATAACAAAATTATGATGAATTAAAAACGGATATTCTTCAAATAATCCACCGCTCTTTCTATCAACCAATTACCAAAGGTATCTAAAAATGATAAAATTTCTTCTATATCTTTTATAGGCTCAATTACATATTGTAATGCCTTCCTCATATTCTTTTTTTGCTCGGAAAAATGCTTACTAAATAGTGCATACGCTGGGTATAAGTCCCTGGAATAAAGCCCTTCTCTATCAATTGTTAATGCTAGGCCGGCTCTGATTATTATTTTCATAATCCACCGACAGCAATCCTCTATATCATCCACGTCTTGATTATGAATTAACTCTTCGTGTGCTTGTTCAATTTGTTTCCGCAAATGAATGAGATGTTCATACGCTATCTCCTGACTTACTTTATATTTAGGTAAAAATAATTTTACGTCTTCACCCAATATACACACACTATGTGTTTGAATCATAAATCCTATAAAAGAAAAATCCTCTGAGTTTATTACTTCTTTTTCACTATAAAAACTTAACTCCACTCCTGATATACAAGTAAACTGCTGTGTAATTTGGACTTCTAGCTTCTTTCTCCAGCTTAAGTTTATTGCCTTAGGGTCCTTTTGAACTAAAATAATCATATCTACGTCTGCAATACCTTCTATTCCAATCCCTCTTGGAATAGAACCTCTTATATAAACACTATGCAAATCATCCCGCAACAATTGACAACAAGTATCCTTTATTTCTTGTATTACCTCCCAAAACACAGGCTGAATTTTATTCAAATGTGCATCGTTTATAATAAATCCTTGATCATCCACAGGACAAAAACGCCCTATTTTTTGTATTCTTGGCAATTTATCAACTCATTCCCCTTCAAAATATTGTTTTACTCCCCATATAACATATATTATAATTCTAATAATTCAGAATTAAAAACAAAAAATAGGACGTAAACACTCCTATAGGGTCGGTTACGTCCTATCTCTTTTATCATCATTCATTTTTCAAATACATAATAACTATTCTGTTCGGAATCATGTGATACAGTTATAACTTCATTATCCTGGTAAATATGTATTTCTGACATTGATATCAGAAAGCCTTAAGCTACAGTAACTACAATAAAACTTACTAAAATAACTAATAGATATGTTAGTATTCGTAGGAGTGCACCACTTCAAGTTTAGATAAGTAACAGATAGTTCAAGATACTGCGTTTAAATTGATAATCTACATAAAATCAGCATCCTTCAAATTATTCCACATATCTTTCCATATGCTGTCTATATAACTTCCACCCATCCATTTCTTTCTTAAAAACTTCCATCGCTAAAACAGATGCTACTTTTTTATCCTGCAAATAAAACTCTACAATAGCAGATAATATCAGTTCGTTCTCCATTCTTAAACTATGTGTTAAGTCTTTATATTTCCAATAAGGATTTTGTCCTTCATAACTTTTTAATGTTTCAATATTATCTTCTTTATATGTATCGCCTCGGTATACCTCATAGTCTCTATCACTGTAATACCCAAAGTAACCTATAAAATCATTTGATACCCAACTATTTATTTTTTCAATATTACCAGCATTTAAATCTTTACGATATTCCTCTACCGCATGTAATGCTTCGTTCCTCATAGAATATATCTCCTTATATTTTCTTATATCATTTTTATATTCTCTGCTATATAAAATTCCCCTCCATAATATCGTTCAAACTTCAATTTATAATATATAAAAAGCCATAAACAAATTAGTAAAACCGCATTGTTTATGAATCATTCTATTTACTTTTCAAATAAATAATAAGTAATCTCTCCCTGATAATGTAATACAGTTACTTTCCGATCCCCTTTTTTAAAACTAACAGTATGTCCGTTTCCCCCTAAGTTCTCCCATCCGTTTGCCTCCGTAATAGGCATAACACTTATATATTGATAATTCTCTTCATTATCATCATTAACATGTATCGCTGACATTGGTACTGGAAAATCTTCAATTTTAGATTCTTTGTTCATATATATGAGTGCAAGTAAACCAACTAATAACATAGCCGTTGCAATACTTGAAGCTCGTTTTTTCTTTTCGTTCCCACTAAAAATCCTCTTTTCTTACATAATATCTTCATTATTTTAATAGTTTTAATTATTCATGTATAGAATAAACATAATTCGAATTATTTCTGTACTATACTCTTTGCCTTCGATAACATTATTGTTATATATTTTAATTATAAGTTTTTTAGAATTTGGAGGATTTATATATTGAAGAAATTACTTTTAAACAAATGGCTGCTTTTGGTTTCTATTCTTAGTATTGCCGGCACTATTTTCTACGCAACTAAAGATCAAAAAAATGCTGAAAAAGCAACTGTAGAAACCGTTGATACCACAACTTTCCGAACTCAATTACAACCTAAATTGAACGAATTAACTACTAATTATAATGACATAATTGAGAAAGATTGGTTGCCTGCCTGGGAAGAGATTAACACAAACGGGGATTCAGTAGATAAAAACAAACTATAGTTACAATGAATGCTGTTTCCAAACATATGAAACAATATTAAAGAAATAGACAATATGAA
>NZ_ALBR01000054.1:0-21171 GCF_002081505.1 Bacillus sp. CDB3
AAACAATATTAAAGAAATAGACAATATGAAAAAACGAGAAAATATAACGGAACCACATATACAAAAAGCAACTAGTCTATTTCACAACTGAATTTAAGGCCGCTTCTAATTTCATGAAAAATGCAGCAGATTTGATTATAGACGGATACAACAATTCTACTCCAACCAATGAAACAATTGAAAATACAAAGCATGCTTTAGGGCTTGCAGATCAACATATTGTAATCGCTTTGTCTACTTTAAATGAAATAAAAGATAAATTAGGAATATCAAAAAAATAAGTTTATTCACTATTTTAAAATAAAAAATGATTGCAATTCACTTATAGTGTATCTATAATGTGTTTATTGATTATAGATACTTATGATCAATGCATTTCGTTATTAATTTTATAATTCGGATGAACCATTCAGGAGAAGGTCTATTGATCTACCGACGGGGCAAAAAGTTGCTGAACCAACTTTGAAACTCTCAGGTCTTGTTTACAAGTAGAACTGCATGGGGACGAATCTCTGGAGAGACTCCCTCTCGCTTTTATATAGCGCGGAGGAAAACGAGCACCGAAGGAGCAAATCCGCTAATCTAGCGGATAATCTCTCAGGTAAAAGGACAGAGACAAGCGAAAGAAAATGCCGATTTGTATCGGTTTATTTTTCTATCCCTTGTTTCTCCAGAGACCATTTCATTTCCTTGAAGTGGTTTTTATTTTTTCTAAAAAAGGAGAATACAGATGGAGACAGTAAGTACAGTATTAGAACAAATTAATCAGTATGTGTGGGGGTTGCCAACTTTGTTGCTACTCGTTGGGACTGGTATTATTCTCACAGTGCGCTTAAAAGGTTTACAGTTTAGTAAACTAATATACGCTCACAAACTAGCTTTTAAAAAATCAGAGGATTCATCATCTTCTGGGGATATTAGTCACTTCCAAGCACTGATGACAGCTATGGCTGCAACGATTGGTATGGGAAATATAGCTGGTGTCGCAACTGCCGTGACAATCGGTGGACCCGGCGCAATCTTTTGGATGTGGATTACTGCTTTATTCGGAATGGCAACAAAGTATGCCGAAGCAATCCTTGCAGTGAAATACCGTGTTAGTAATGAAAATGGTGAATACTCCGGTGGACCAATGTATTATTTAGAACATGGTTTAGGGAAAAAGTGGCTAGCTGTTTTATTCGCTATATTCGGTACAACTGCTTCTTTCGGTATCGGTAATATGGTGCAATCTAACTCAGTTGCAGAGGCAATGCGAATTAATTTCTCTTTCCCCCCTGCTTTAACTGGTATATTAATGTCATTTTTAATCGCTATTGTCATTTTAGGCGGTGTAAAAAAAATCGGGAAAGTGACGGGATTTATCGTTCCTATTAAAGCTTTCTTTTATATAATTGCTGGCCTTATTATTATTTTCTATCACTATGATCAAATTCCAGAGGCATTTTCACTTATTTTTTCTGGTGCATTTAATGGTACTGCAGCTGCTGGTGGTTTTATTGGAGCAACAGTTGCATCAGCTATTCAAATCGGAATGGCGCGCGGTGTATTTGCGAACGAAGCTGGTTTAGGGAGTGCTCCTATCGCTGCCGCTGCAGCAAAAACTGATTCACCTGCAAAGCAAGCACTCGTTTCTATGACTGGTACTTTTCTAGATACGTTTATTGTTTGTACAATTACAGGACTTGTATTAATTACAACAGGTGCATGGAAGTCAGGTAAAACTGGAGTTGAAGCTACAACACTTGCATTCCAATCTGTATTCGGCACCGCTGGTAGTATGATCCTTGGTATTGCCATTATTTTATTCGCCTACTCTACTATTTTAGGCTGGTCATATTACGGTGAGAAATGCGTCGCTTATTTATTTGGAGAAGGTGCTGTTCGATATTATAAAGCAATTTTTATCGTTATGATTGCTATTGGGGCTAATTTAAAATTAGGTGTTGTATGGACATTTGCCGATATCGCGAATGGACTTATGGCGATTCCGAACTTAATTGGTCTTATTGGGTTAAGTAGTGTCGTTGTCGCTGAAACAAATCGGTTTTTACAAGCAGAAAAATTGAAGGTATTAAATAAAAAACGTGCAAGTTAATTTATTTCTAAAAGGAATGACTCATAAAGTGAGATCATTCCTTTTTCTTTTTATGCCTCATCTTTATTGTATAAAACATACCATTTGCTTCTGAACTTCCGACTCTCTATCAGCTTTTGCAATTCCTTTTTCTTCAATAACATGTTTATTTATAGTTTTATATTTTACATACGTATAAAATTCCATTTTAAATGGAAATGGTGTAACCCGAATCCTTTCTTCGTCCACCCATTCAGCTTGTATAAGTTTCCGCTCCTTGTTATTAAACATTTCTGTTCCTTCAAAACCATCTTTAAATAAATCAATTTCATCTTTCTTTTTTACACCAGGTTTATTCATACATACATATAATGAAAGCTCATCACAAAACTTTAATAGCCTATACTGTTTATCAAACATAGCATACTGTTCTTTTGTTAACGTTTTCAAAATTCTTTTTTGTCGATCCAATTCTCGTTTATAAAAAGACATCATCTCTTCATCTTCTTCATTTAGCGGAAATGATAAAAAGTGTTTACTACAAAGCAATGCCCCGTATGGATTTGAAACTTCAATTTCATTCAAACCGATTGTATAGAATACAAAGCGTAGTGAGCTTGGACAATCCATAAATGTATATGGAACATTTTTAGCATCGTTCAAAATTGGGGTTTTATCTAACCCTATCCAGCCTCTATCATGCTCATATATAGCTTCAATTGTCTCTTTTAAGTATGTTTTATCTTCAAAAAAATCTTCTTTTATATACCTTGCAATCTCTCCAGCTAAAAAACCATGATCATGTTGACGAATTAATATACTTTTTTTCTCATTCTTTTCACGAAAAATCATCCGTATACTCCCCCTCACCTTCATAATATAGCTTTTGGTATACATCAATTCTTAATAAATCCCTTTTAATTAGCAGGGATTCAGCTTCTTTCAACGAAATTAACATAACTATACAGCATTCTTTCTAATCACAAAGATAGCTTTATCTGTACTAACCATTATACTAAAACATTCATTCTAAAAATTTTTTTATGAGGTGAAAACATGAACAAAACAGAACTAATTAAAAACGTAGCACAGTCAGCTGATATTTCTCAAAAGGAAGCTTCTGCAGCTGTACAATCCGTATTTGACACAATTGCTAATGCATTACAATCTGGCGATAAAGTTCAATTGATCGGTTTTGGAACTTTTGAAGTGCGTGAAAGATCTGCTCGTACAGGGCGTAATCCGCAAACTGGAGAAGAAATTCAGATTGCTGCTGGTAAAGTTCCAGCATTTAAAGCAGGAAAAGAATTAAAAGAAGCTGTTAAATAAACAAGAAACCAGCCATTTTATAGGCTGGTTTCTTGTTTATTTCTTATTTAAGCAGTTTCTTTATATTCTCTGCATGATACACTTCACAAATATAAAATACACATTTGCAGTTACTTACAATTTGATATTTTCTAGTTGGATAAACATTCGCCGCAACAGAACATCCATCAAACAATTCGATAATATTTCCGGATGGCTGATATCCTTCGTATAATACATTTCTTCTTACTTCCATCTTTTCTATAAGCTTTTCAACTGGAATATTCCCATTCTCTAATTCTTGCTTTATAGTATGTGGTAAAAATGAGGTGTCCGCAAAAATTAGATTTTCAGATAACACCTTACCTTTATAACTAACATTAGATACGCGGTACAGAAATGTTCCGTTTTTATCAAAGAAATTCTTCGCTTCTTTCGGAATGTACTGTCTATCAAGTACCTCCTGTTCGAGAACATCAAACTGAACTGTATCATTCAAAAGCTTTTCTAAAGCATGAATAGATGATGTATCTCCAGAAAATAAAACATTTTTAATTGCTTGTACATTATAAGTAAATTCGTTTTTTCTATTTTCCGCCACTAACATGAGGAACACCTCTTCTATAAAATATTTTATTAAACTTATTTATAATTTAAAAGCGATACCGCGTCTAACTGCGTAATTTCAGTTACTTCTTTACTAAATATTGCAATTGCAGCCATATAACCCACACTTGGCCTTACATCTTCCATCATTGTATTTTCTGCTAACTCTTGTCTATCCTTAAAAATTAATAATTTTGGAGGATCATTTGGAGCTGATACTGTAATATCTACTGGTGGAATCAATAGTCCTTCACCTGTCGCTTTCAGTACTGCTTCTTTTCGAGTCCAATATGTTAAAAAACCTTCTATTTTTTGTTCATTAGGTAATTTCATAACTTGTGCTATTTCAATGTCTGTTAATACACCCTCTGCCATTTTCATAACATCTACATTTGGATTCATTTGTTCAACATCAACACCGACAGATGCAGATTTTGTAAATGCAACGACAACCCACTCACCCGAATGTGAAACGGATAATTGTGGCATCCCTTCTGGTAATTGCGGTCTACCATGTTGTAACTTACATACCGGGCACATTCGATCAATCGGCACTTGAACTGGCGACATAGAAAGTATCTTTCCAAGAACTAACCTACTAATTACGCAACCTACTATAAAACGTGCACGATCTGCCGAATGATGATATGAATTTGCTTTCTCTCTCTCTACATCATTTAGCAAATTGTAATGCCATGATTGCAAATCTGAAATTCTTGCCCACCATATTTGACAATCATTCTCATTCAAAGTTGGTACAGAATCTACAACTTCACTCTCTATCATGTAAACTCTCTCCTTTTAAATGCCAATATCACTTTATTTCAAAAGAGTATTAGCATGCCGCAACTCATTCATTTACAACTTCTTTCTCTTTTTGTAATACAGATAACGGCTTTTTATTCTTCTTTGACATTACCTCTTTGTCAGAAATACGTAAAGCAAATAGTAATGCTATGAGTAAAAATATCGCTGATCCAATTAATGCTGCTTGATATGGCATGTAATCGGCCGGGGCATTATTTTGTACACTATTATTTCCAAAACCAGCTAGTATACTAGCTAAAACAGCAACTCCTATTGCAGATCCTAATCGGTTTTGCACATTAAATATAGTAGTTGCTCTCCCCATAGAAGGTGGCGTGATATTGTTAAAAGCAGAAAATTGAACTGCACCGACAGATTGGCCTAAGAAAATACCTATGCCAAACAATAATGCCCGTATTTGCCATGGATTCGTATCATGATTTACAAAACTTAATAATACAAATATAACCGCGGTACTTATTAATCCAATAGAGATTACCTTTCGAGCACCTAATTTCTTATACGTCCATGGTACAATTTGTGAAGAAATCATTAATCCAATCGCTTCTGGGAATGTCGTAAGACCTGATTCCAGCGCGGAAACTCCGATTACATTTTGATACATAAGCGGAAAAATAAATAGCATTCCTAGTAAACCAGCAGATGAAAACAAGGATATGAGACTCATTTTTCTAAAAACGGGTTCTTTTAATAAGCGTAAATCTAACATCGGTTGCTTTACTTTCAGTTCTACAATTATAAACAGTGAAATGAATATAATCCCAGCTATCCCAGTACTTATTATTTCTGGAGAAATCCATCCTTTTGACGGACCTTGACTGAGTGCATAGATGAGCATCGCAAAACCTGGTGCTGAAAGAACAAAACCGAGAGAATCAAAACGACCAGCTGATTTTTCAATATGCTCTGCTAAAAATAGAAGCCCAAATAGCAACGCAATGATACCAAACGGCAGATTAATATAAAATGCCCAGCGCCAAGACATTTGATCTACAAAGAAACCACCAATAATTGGTCCAATCGCTGGTGCAACAGCAATTGGAAGTACAATAAATCGAGAAATTTTGGGTCTTTCCTCTGGTGAAAATGTTCGGAATAACATCGCCATCCCGACTGGTGTTAAAAGCCCGCCACCAGCACCTTGAATGATGCGAAAAATGTTTAATGAAGTAATATCATTCGCAATTCCACATAATGCAGATGCAATTGTAAAAACGAAAAGGGCGGTTAGAAATACTCTTTTCGTACCAAAACGATCGCCTAACCAACCAGAAATCGGAAGAAAAACAGCTAAGCTAACTAAATACCCAACATTCACTGTCCCCATTGCAGATGGGGGCACTTGCAGTTCTTTACTTATCGTTTGCAGTGCTACATTCACAATCGTTGCATCCATCGCAGCCATAAACATCGCTGTTATATAAACGATGCTTACAACTACTTTTGAATTTATTTGTACCTTCATTATTGTTTTCCTACTAATATTTTTTCGCTAATTTGATTTTTTTTCGGCTCTAAATCATTCCAGTTAACTTCAACGTATTCTAAGCAAACTTGTCTGCTAGCTTCTTCATGTACGACATTCCATCCAATAGGTACATCGAGAAAGGCCGGCCAGAGAGAATACTGGCCCTCCTCATTCATTAATACTTTATATGTGTAATTGTCATTTTCAAATGGATTCGTCATACTCTACTTACCCCTTTCTTATTCTGCAAATATTTCGCTAGCACTTGTCCAATTTCTGTAAGCGGCCCTGGCTGACATAAATCTTTATGTCTACAATGAATATCATGTTGCACGATATCTCCATCTAAATAATTTAGCCATGTATTTGGAGAAATAGGATCAAACCAGTCTGGTATAACAGTGGACCTAAAGAATAAAATATCCCCGTTATAAACTTTCGGTACGTATTTCCCTAACAACCCTACCGAATTTACATATGTTTCTTTCAAGTTCAAAATAGTCTCTTCTTCAAGACTTGCTAATGCACTTCCATCTTTGCGAAGTATTGCAACAGCGCTTTCCATAATAAGTGGTTTACCATCCATGTTATCTGGATCATATCCACCTAAAGCAAGTAATGCGATTAACGCTTCTTCTTCAGTAGGTGCTTCCGTATTCGGTAAGAAGTGACCAGGATAAGAATCAAGCATAACGAGTAATTCTACTTCTTCTCCTTCATTTTGTAGTTGTGCCGCCATTGCATGAACAACATTTCCTCCAAGCGACCAACCGAGTAAACGATACGGTCCATGAGGCTGTACTTCACGAACGTGTTTCAAATAATCCGCCGCCATCTCCTCTAAGCTTTTTGGAAGTTCCTCATTTTCAGCGATACCACGTGCTTGTACACCATAGATTGGATAATCTGTTCCTAAAGATTTCATAAGTCCTGCATAGCACCAACTTAATCCACCTGCTGGATGTACACAAAATAGTGGTAATTGATCTCCGCTTGCTCGTAATGGAAGTAACACATCAAGTGCACTTTGACCATTCCCCATTTCAAGTCTTTCAGCAAGCCCTGCAACAGTAGGTGCTGCAAATAAAGTTCCGATATTTAGTTCCACTCCAAGTGCCTCTTTTATGCGACTCATAAGCTGCACTGCAAGAAGTGAATGACCACCCAGATCAAAGAATCCGTCATCAATTCCAATTTGAGGCACACTTAAGACTTCTGTAAACAAGTCACATAGCATTTCTTCTTGCGGTGTTCTCGGTCCGCGACTAGAAGATGATGCAGTAAATTCTGGAGCTGGCAATGCCTTTCTATCTAATTTACCGTTTGGTGTTAAAGGCAACTCATTTACTACTACAAAAGCGTATGGAACCATATAATCTGGCAAACTACCTCCAGCATGCTGGCGCATTTCATTCGTATCGATCGTTTCATTATTTGATGCGACGATATAAGAAACTAATCGTTTATCCCCTGGTTGATCTTCCCGTACAATAACGGCTACTTGTTCAACTTTATCGTGTTTCATTATGACCGCTTCTATTTCTCCTAATTCAATTCGGAATCCACGAATTTTAATTTGATGATCTGCACGCCCTATATAATCTAGCGTCCCATCTTGACGCCAGCGCGCTAAGTCTCCGGTACGATACATTCTTGTACCTGGCTTACCAAATGGATCTGCGATAAAACGTTCAGCCGTTAATCCTGCTCTTCCTAAATATCCACGAGCGAGTCCTGCACCTGCAACATACATTTCTCCAACTACTCCTGGTGGCACTGGTTGTAAATAGTTATCTAATACGTATACTTTAAGATCTGGTATACTGCACCCGATTAAACTATTTGCTCGTAAAGAAACGATACTCTCATCTAACTCAATATAACTAACATGTACCGTCGTCTCCGTTATACCGTACATATTAATAAGTTTCAGTGTGTTATGAGGATGACGACTATACCAATCTTCTAATCGACTTAGTTCAAGTGCTTCTCCACCAAAAACAACATATCGTAAAGATAATTTTTGACCAACCTCTTCATTTTCACGATCTGCTTGCATCAATTGATAGCACGCTGATGGAGTTTGGTTTAAAACAGTAACCTTTTCCTTAACAAGAAGCTGTAAAAATTCTTTCGGCGAGCGACTTACAGTATGTGGTACTACAACTAAACGCCCTCCATATAATAAAGGTCCCCAAATTTCCCAAACCGAGAAATCAAAAGCATATGAATGGAACATCGTCCACACATCGTCTGCGTCAAATTGGAACCAATGATCGGTTGCTCCTAAAAGTCTTACTACATTTTGATGAGGTATCATAACCCCTTTCGGTCTACCTGTTGAGCCTGACGTATAAATAACGTAAGCAATATGTGAAGGAGATAACGGCTTCATGCGCTCCATTTCATCAATATTGTCTTCACTATATTTCTCAATTTCTTCTATTACGTTCACATCATCAACTAAAATCTTTAGTGCCTCATCACATTCAATTTCTACACTTGCATTTGTTAACACACATGATGGTTTCGCATCGTGTAGCATAAATGAAATACGATCTGACGGATAATCCGGATCTAACGGAAGATATCCGGCACCTGCTTTAAGAACAGCAAGTAAGCTTACAACCATATTTAAAGATCTCGGCATCGCTAAAGCAACGAGTTGATCCGGACCGATTCCTTTTGCTATTAACGAACGAGCTATTTTATTCGCTTTTCTATTTAACTCTTCATACGTTAGCTTTTCATCTTCAAAGACGACAGCAATAGAATTTGGATTTACATGAGCCTGCTTTTCAAATAATTGTGGCAATGTCATTTCAGGTACAATTTGAAAACCACCATTCCACTTTTCTAAAACTGTATTCCGCTCTGCTAAAGTTAATATTTCTAATCTACCAATTGATTGATCCGGATGTTTCGCTGCATCATCTAATAACAGAATGAATCGTTCTATTAGTTTTTGAACCGTTTCACGTTTATATAAATCGGTACTAAACTCTAACAATCCGTGTAAGCCATTTGGAGTACCATCAACTCCGTTACTCTCGCTAATTTCAAATGTTAAATCAAATTTTGCAGAGCCAACACTTTGAATTTCAAGGCTCGCTTCTATATCTGGGACATCAAACGTCGCTTCAGGCGTATTTTGGAAAGCTAACATAACTTGAAACAGCGGGTGACTATTACGGGTACGTACTGGGTTTAACACTTCAACGAGTCGTTCAAATGGAACATCTTGATTTTCATAAGCTGCAAGATTTGCTTGCTTCACTCTATTTAATAATTCTTTAAAACTTGGATCTCCTGATGTATTTGTACGTAACACTAATGTATTTACAAATAAGCCGACTATATCCGAGAGTGCATCATCGTTTCTTCCAGCGATTGGACTGCCAATTGGTATATCAGTTCCAGCACCTAATCTTGTAAATAACGCACTTAGTCCTGCTTGCAACACCATAAACAAACTAACTCCATTTTTACGAGCGAGCTCTACTAACCTACTATGCATACCTTCATCTATATGAAAATTAATTGTTTCCCCTCGATAACTCGTTTCAATTGGACGCTGAAAATCTGTAGGCAACTCCATTTGATCTGGCAAACCATTTAGTTCCTCTTTCCAAAAATCTAATTGTGTTGAAATAAGACTTTCTGCTGTCGTTTCATCACCTAGCAGCTCCTGTTGCCAAAGTGAATAATCTGCGTATTGTACTGGAAGTGTCTCCAGCTGAACTTTGTCACCTTGACATCGTGCTTTATAAGCAGCTGTGAAGTCTCTCGTTAATGGTTGTAATGACCATCCATCTCCTACAATATGATGTAAAAGAATTAGTAAAACATGTTCGTTGTCACTCACTTTAAAAAGTTGTAAACGAACTGCTGGCTCAACATCAAGATTAAAGCTATATGTTACCGCCTCTGAAAGCACACTTTCTAATTCATCTTTACATGTTTTTGTTATAATCATTTCTAGATTTAAGTTTTTCATATCTAAAATTTTCTGATATGAACTACCTAATACATTAGGGAAAATTGTTCTAAGTGTTTCATGTTTCTTCACTACATCATAAAAGGCACCTTGCAGTGCTTCCTCATTCAATTTTCCAGACATACGAATGACTAACGGAATATTATAAGTAGGACTTGGACCTTCTAAACAATTTAAGAACCATAACCTGCGCTGTGCAAATGAAAGTGGAACTTCATTTGGCCTACTTACTTTCTTAATAGCTGATCTTGCGCTTTTTGCACGATCCAACTGTTTCGCTAATTCAGCAACAGTTGGCGATTCAAATAGTTTTCCGATTCCTAATTCCACACTTAACGTTTCACGAATTCTTGCCATTAAACGAGATGCAAGAAGCGAATGGCCGCCCATTTCAAAGAAGCTATCATCAATGCTGATCCGTGAAACACCTAGTACTTCTGCAAATAAATCACATAATATTTCTTCTTTTGGATTTCTAGCAACTCTCTCATTGTTCATTCCATTAAAATCAGGAGCAGGTAATTTTTTTCTATCAACCTTACCATTTGGTGTTAATGGTAATTCTTCTAGCACAACAAATGCTGATGGCACCATATAATTCGCTAAACTTTCTGAAATATAAGAGCGGATTTCTGAAAGATGAATTGTTTCCTTCTCTTCAGCAACGATATACGCAATGATTCGTTTATCAGTTGGATGATCTTCTCGTACCATTACTACCGCTTGTTGAACATTTTCATGTCGTTGTAATACCATTTCTATTTCAGCTAATTCAATTCGGAAACCGCGAATTTTAATTTGATGATCTGCTCGGCTCACGTACTCTAGCACACCATCGTTACGCCATTTCACAAGATCACCTGTGCGGTACATCCGCTTCCCTGGTTCTCCATATGGATTAGCAACAAATCGTTCAGCCGTTAACTCAGGTTTTCCTAAATATCCGTTCGCAAGTCCTTCTCCTGAAATATATAATTCACCGATAACTCCAGGTGGAACTGGTTGTAACCCTACATCCAAAACATACACTTCTGTATTCCGAATTGGCTTTCCAATAGGAGGTATACCACTTTCACTTTCAACAATGTTCATAAAAGTAGACCAAATAGTCGTCTCAGTTGGTCCATATAAGTTAGTTATAGAGCAACCTAATTCTTTTAATTTATTTGCTAAATGTGCTGGAAGAGCTTCACCACCAACGAGTACGTTTAGCCCTTGTAGCCTCTCTGGATATTCAGTTACTAACGCCTGCCAGAGCGTCGGTGTAGCTTGCATAATTGTCACTCTTTCTTCTTGTAAAAGTGTCGTTAACACAGAAGGCTCTTGGATTACTTCTTTTTGTGCAATTGTTATACTTGCACCACTAATAAGAGGTAAATAAATTTCTAGAGCAGAAATATCAAACGCAAACGTTGTAACTGCTAATAAATGATCGTTTTCATTTAATGAAAACGTATGCTGCATAGCTAATAAGAAGTTACTTAAACCTTTCATAGGAACAATTACACCTTTTGGATTTCCTGTTGATCCTGAAGTGTAAATTGTATACGCTGGGTTTAAAAGTGATTCATCATTTTTAAATCGTATATTCATATGAGAATATGTTTTTAACGCTATTTTCGTTTCTTCGCTATCTAATATGATTTTTTTAATATCATTTTCTATAACTAAAGTAGATGAAACAGATGAATGTGTTATGATACAAACCGGATTTGCATCATTTACTATATAATTAATTCGCTCGGCTGGGTATTCTGGATCTATCGGTAAATACGCTGCACCCGTCTTTAGAACTGCTAGCATACTAACTACCATTTCTATTGATCTTGGAAATACTAAAGCTACAAACTGATTTTGTCGTATTCCTTCTTCTACTAAATAGTGCGCTAGTTCATTCGCTCGTTCATTTAGTTCTTTATACGTAAGTTTTATCCCGTTACAAGTAACTGCTATTTTATTTGGATGTTTTTGTACTTGTTTTTCAAATAATATAGGTAAAGTGATTAGCTCTTCAGCTTCCTTCGTTTCATTCCATTCCAATAAAACTTTATGATTTTCTTCAGGAAGGGTAATATTTATTTTTCCAATCGACTCGTCTTTGTGATAATCATTTATCACTAATTCTAATAGATTCATAAATCTTTCTTTATGCAATGCTAGTTCCGTATCACTATATACTTCCGGATTCGCATCAAAATGAATCCTTAACTCATTTTCATCGAAGCGCTTATATACATTTATCGATAAATCATCGACAGGTCCTGCTGATAAATTATGTGTAATACCTCGATTTCCAGCAAAGTTAAGCCCATAATCAAAAGGCATAACATTCACTAACGGCCCAAATAACCTTTGATTTTCACCTAGTAACTTTAAGTCTCTTCTTAATTCCTCATGACGATATTTATGATGGCGACGTATATCTCGAATTTCTTCAGAAACTTGTTGTATTAATTCTGTAAAAGTTATATTTGAAGTTAAATTTAGACGCAGTGGAACTAAATTCATTACCATGCTAGGTGTATGAATTGATACAGAACCTAGACGCCCCATCATCGGTAAGCCTAAAACAATATCATTTGCACCTGTTAATTTATGCATATAAATACTTGTTACAGCGACAATAAATTCCGGCCAACTTGTTATCGACACTTTTGTATCTTCTAGCAAAGCTTTCGTACTAGAACTAGATAAATAAGCTGTTTCTCGTAAAAATCCATTTGATGTTCTCGGCGCTCGTTCTGCCAAACTTATAACTTCCGGTTCATCTGCAAATTTTTCTAACCAAAAAGTACGATCTTCCTGAAATTGTTTAGATTTACGATACTCATTATCTTCTTGTACAATTTTTGCAAGAGAACCAAATGGCTTTTCAGTCTTATTTGTTTCTTCTATAAGTGCTGTATATTCATCCGCTACCTTTTGGCTAAGAAGTGAAAATCCATAGCCATCCATCACAATGTGATGGATGCGCTGATACCAAAAGAAACGATTATTTTCAACTTGAATAAGTGCTTCAGTAAATAATTTATCCTCTTTTAAATCCACGGGCATAGATAAATCATTTTTCATCCATACTTTAGCAGCTTCTTCAGGATCTTCTTCTTTACGAACGTCAATAAAATGCATATGAAACTTTGATGGTTCCTCAATAACTTGCCATGGACCAACTTCATCCTCTTCAAAACGAACATGTAGTGCTTCTGCTTCTGTTACAACCTTTCGTACAGCTAATTCGAAAATCTCTTGATTAATATTTCCGCTTATTTCTACATATTCCCCAGTATTATAAATCGGATTAAGCGGATCTAATTTCTGCGCAAACCACATACCAGACTGCGGAGATAATAAGCGGTACCAATCAACAATAGTTGGACTCTCTGCTAAATCCGCAAAAGTGATTTCTTTTCCTTCTCGACGCCACTTCTCTACTAAACTCATAATTCTGACCGAATCAAGTCCTCTATTTAATAAATCTTCATCAGTCTCAACACTCTCTACTGGTTCACGAAGTAATTGTGCAACTAGTTCATGCACTTCCTGTAAAGTGATTCCTTCACTCTCAGCACCCTTTAAACTTTGTAAATCTTTTAACAGTAAGTTTGTTGATGTCGTTGCTGCACATCTATTAGATGCATACTGCAATGCTTGTTTATGGTGCTCTAATGAAAAATCAGCAACTGCATCTGCTACAAAAAATGGCTGGATACCATCCATAAATGCTTCACAAGCTGTTAAAAGGCAGCCAATATGCGCATAAATACCGCAAATAATAAGTTGATCTCTTCCCTGTTCATTTAAAATTTCTAATAGATTTGTCTTTTTAAATGCACTATATCTCCATTTTGTCAGGAATATATCATCTTCATCAGGAGTAAGTTCATCGACAATTTTCTTTTTATCTGGTCCAGCAGGAATACCGTCACCCCAAAAGTCTTGTAATAACCCTCGTTGTTCTAGCGTTTGTCCACCAGGTTGTGCTGTATAAACAACTGGTATACCAAGTTCCTTGCATCTTTCTCTAATCACCTTAATATTTGAAATTAGTTCTACTTTTGGCGATTCTTTATCGCTATATGCATCAAGAAAATATTCTTGCATGTCATGGATTAGAAGAACCGCACGTTTCGGATCTGGCGTCCAATTCACTTTATTTTTTGGTAATTCTGATTCAACTGGCATTTTATATACTGAAATAGATGGGATAGCCATCTAATCACTTCCTTCCGATTTTAATAGTTTTTTATCGTTTTACTGTAATAAGTTTTTCAGTAATTACTTTACGTAATTCTTTTTTGCTTACTTTTCCAACACCTGTTTGCGGGAAAGATTCAATAAATTCAATTCGGTCTGGAATCTTATAAGCCGCTATACCACGTTCTCTTAAAAACGTTTTTAATTCACTTACAGTTGGAGCTTGTCCGCGAGCTATAACAAAAGCGCAAGTACGTTCTCCTAAATAATCGTCAGGCATAGATACAATTGCTACATCATGTACTGCATCATGTGCTAATAGATGATTTTCAACCTCTTCCGCAGCAACCTTCTCACCACCACGATTAATTTGATCTTTATCTCTTCCTTCTACAATGATGTAACCTTGTTCATTTACTTTTACAAGATCACCTGTACGATAAAATCCATCCTTTGTAAATGATCGTGCATTATGCTCTTCTGCTTTATAATAACCACGAATTGTATATGGGCCTCGTGTTAATAAACTACCTACTTCACCAAGTTTTACATCGTTATCATTTTCATCAACAACCCTTACTTCATCGGATGTAGACATCGGTCTACCTTGTGTATGAATAATGATTTCTTCCGAATCATTTAATCTTGTGTAATTTACTAACCCTTCTGCCATACCAAACACTTGCTGTAACGTACATCCAAATGTAGGGCGAATACGCTTCGCAACTTCAGCACTAAATTTCGCACCGCCTACTTGAATCACTTGCAGGCTCGATAAATCGTTATTACGGGAAGATGCAGCATCAAGCCAAATCATTGCTAATGGTGGAACGAGCGCTGTAATCGTCACTTTTTCTTTTCTTTTTCTATAAGAGCAAATGCCTCGTCTGGACTCCCTCCAGTTGCCAACACTACTTTTCCACCTGCATAGAAAGTTCCAAATGTCCCTGGAGAACTCATCGGGTAATTATGTGCTACCGGAAGAACTGCCATATAGACGCTCTCTGTATTTAAATTACAAATTTCAGCACTAACACGTAAACTATAAATATAGTCATCATGCGTTCTAGGAATTAATTTAGAAAGTCCTGTTGTCCCTCTCGATAATTGGAGAAACGCAACATCACTTGGCTTTACTTCTGGTAATGGAACGAAATCTATATATAGATCACTTATGTTCACAAACTCTTCTTCTTCTCCCACTACAATTACATGTTGTAAATTGGGCACTTTTTCTTTTACTTCTCTTGCTAGTTTTCGATAATCAAAGCCGAGAGACTTATCTGAAATAACGTAAGCACTCGCCTCACCAAACTCACAAAAATAACTAATTTCACTGCTTCGATGTGAAGGTAGTGCAAAAACAGGAAGTGCTCCAATGCGAAATAGCGCAAAGCATATTTCAAAAAACTCGATAATGTTAGGTAATTGGATTACAACTCGATCCTCTTGCTTTAATCCTAAATTCAGTAAGCCTGCAGCTAAGCGATCTACTTTTTTATCAAGCTCACTATATGTTATATGCGTATTACCACTTACAACCGCAATTTGATCTCCATATTTTTCAGCACGCTCTCTTAACAACGAACCAAATGTTTCTCCACGCCAACATCCTTCTTCTCGATAACGATTTGCAAATTCTTCTGGCCATTCCGTATAACCTGTTAACATTCTTTCTTCCCCCTATTTTTCATTCAGCGAATTATCTCTTAGTCCTAAAGCCTTCAGCATTGTTTGGAACTTAGCTGATGTTTCTGCTAACTCATCTTCTGGCTTTGATTCAGCAACAACTCCCGCTCCTGCAAATAAACGAAGTGTATTTTCTTACACTTCAGCACAGCGAATTGTAACAATCCATTCACCATCTCCATTTAAATCGCTCCATCCTAGCATTCCTGTAAAGAATTCACGGTCAAATGGCTCAATTTGTTGAATAGCCTCTCTCGCTTCTTCCATCGGCGTTCCGCAAACTGCTGGCGTAGGATGAAGAGCAATTGCTAATTCCAAAGAAGTAGTATTTGAATCCTTTAGTTTACCTTTCACTTCAGTAGACAAATGCCACATCGCTTCGCTATGAATGACAGATGGTTTTTCAGGAACATGTAATGTATGACAGTACGGACGAAGCGCTGCAGCAACTGCTTCCACTACTACCGCATGCTCATGTAAATCTTTCGGAGAAGAAAGTAATTCCTCTGCTCTTCTTTTATCTTCTACTGGATCATCACTACGTGGTCTTGAACCAGCTAACGGATTAGAAATAACTTGCATACCATTACGTGAAACGAGTAATTCAGGACTTGCTCCAATTAACGTCTTACTTTTCTCGTTTTCATCTTTCGGTAAATTAACAGCAAATGTGTAGCCATGCTTATTATGTTCTGCTAATTCGCGAAGTAGTTTTTGTTTATCAATCTTCTCTGAAGATTTAACATCTAACGATCTAGATAGAACGATTTTTTTAAAATCTCCTTCCTGAATTTTTTCCATCCCTTGCTTCACACCATTCATATAAACTTCAGGAGCTGGAACCGGTGTCATTTCAAATGTCAGTTTCTCATTTCGTTTTATCTCATTTGTTGTCTCCAAATGTAAACGCTCAGTAATTCTGCCATATTCCGGTACAATAAGTTGAACTTCTTTTCTACGATCAAATGGCAAAGCACCAACAACGATAGGATTCGGATTTCCGGCTTGTTTTGCATTACTTAATACCGCCTTTACAAGCTCTGGAAAGCTTTCGATTTCACTATGTTTTACTGTAGTAAACTCTCCTTCTGTCAATATCGTTCGAGTTGGTGAAGCGAAAAAGAACGAAGATTCAGTCTTATAATCTTCTAATAATTTTTCTGACAGTTCCTTTACGGCTGTAAGTTCATTCATAGTATTAAAACCTCCTGAATTTTTTATCCCGCATTAACGGGCAGTAAGATCCGCATCTCAAAATTCAGCGGAAGCAAAGAAGTTAGGTGGGGATCAACTGCCCGTAAAAGCCCGATTGGTTCAACTAATAATCAGTGGGGGATGAACAAAGCCCCCACTAATTAAAGTTTCACTTTATTAAACTCCTAATGTAGCTCCGCCATCGACACATAAATTGTGCATTGTAATATGACTCGCTTTATCAGAAGCTAAAAACAATACTGCTTCAGCAATTTCTGAAGGTTGCGCAATTTTTTGTAACGGTATACCGAGTCTATATGTATTTTGAGAACCAGCAATTATATTTTTAGCTCCATTCTCATCAGCCCATAGTAATCTTTGCATTTCAGTTTCAGTAGAACCTGGAGAAACTAAGTTGCAACGAATATTGTACGCTGCAAGCTCTAGCCCTAAACATTTCATAAACATTGTCGTTGCGGATTTTGATGCAGCGTACGCAGCCATCTCTATTCTCGGAGTATTTGCTGCATTTGAACCAACTGTAACAATTGCCCCTGACTTCCTTAACATCATATGTTTACTTACCGCTCGGGACATATAGAAAACGCCTGTAGTATTTACAGAGAATGTTTTATTCCAATCTTCGTCACTTAAAGAGTGAACCGCTCCCATGCGTAAAACCCCTGCAACATTGATTAAAATATCTATAGGACCTAAATCATTTTCAATACGTTCCACTGTATCTTCAACAGTGGAACTGTCACTCACATCTATTTGAAGGGTCTTAATACATCCATCATTTAATTCATAATGATTTAAAAGCTTATGAAGACCTTCGTTATTTTGATCGATAGCAACTACCGTGGCACCTCTCTCTATAAACATTTTCGCTACAGACATACCTATACCTTGGGCTGCACCTGTTACTACAACGGTCTTCCCATCAAATTCCCTGTATTCCATTGTCTCTACCCTTTCTTTACAAAAATAAAGTTAACCATATTAAACAGAGTTAACCTAGTTACTGATAATGATTTTCATTTTCAATGACTTTCGGTAAAAAAATAATACACTTACTAAACTAATTGGTCAAGTATGTTTTTTATTACATAATCATAGAAAAGAAAATAAATCGACTAATTGATAATGATTTTCATTTTCTTTATCCACACCGAAATGATAATGTTTCTCAATACACTTGTCAATCTTTTTTTATTTTTCAGATAAAGTATTTTTACGTTTCTATATAAGATTGCATCTATAAGGATTAAAAAGTGCTTTAATTAAAAATTAAATCCATAATTCCTTCTCATCTTTTTTGAAATTCAAAAAGAAAAACTGCAGATTTCTTCATCTGCAGTTTTTCTTTTCTCAATATTTTTCTGAAAATATCTCATTTTACATCTTTCATTTCTCAATGAATGTCATGTATATAATCTAAGATTTAGTAAGAATTTCATATATTATGTATCACTTTATAATATTCCAGTATAATCCACCGAGATAGTTTACTCGCTTTTTTATCAGGAAAATTCCGGAAATCACAAAGGCTAGATAGAGAAAATCAATTAAAAAATAATTCATAAAGAAAACAGAAAAGTGGTTTGGCATCCACTTCCCTTTCGTAATTTTATTATATACCGTAAAAAGCACCCTATTTAATAGGGTGCTTTTTAGTTATAGTAGTGTAATAGAAGATTTATATACTTACGCTACGCTGCGATAATCTTCTTCTTGTTCTTTTTTCTGCTTAGGTGCTTGGATTAAAAGTGCGATAATAAATGACACGACACATAATACGCCGATCACCATGAAGGTTGGTTTGAATCCACCTAGAAGTGCACCGATAAAGGAACCTGCGAGCGCTCCAAATCCAAATCCTTGATACACAATTCCGTAGTTCTTACTATGGTTTTTCATACCGAAGAAATCACCAACAATAGCTGGGAAAATAGTGATATTTCCACCAAAGCAAAACGCTACACTTGCTACACAGACGAAGTAGATACCATAATTTAAATCTACGAAACTTAGAACCAAGACTGAAGTCGCCATAACAACAAAAGTACCAGTAACGATTTTTAAACGGCCGATTTTATCTGATAACGGTCCTAGAATGATACGACCTAATGTATTGAAGATTGCAACCATAGCCACCGCATTAGCTGCTGTTGCTGCGCTAAGCCCTACAAGTTGAACACCGATGTCTTTTACCATGCCAATTAAGTATAAGCCACTCATACATGATGTAAATAACATAATAAATAATAAGTATACTTGTTTTGTGCCTAACATTTCTTTCGTTGTATATTCCTTAGTTTTTGTTTCCTGAACTGCACCTTGATCAGCGGCTTGGTGGATTAAACAAGCGCCAATCACAATCATAGCTGTAACAATTAAGCCCCAGTATATAAACGCTTGCGATACACCAACTGAATCAATTAATTTTGCGTTTATGTATTTAAAAATTAGGCTACCCGTACCATATGCAGAGACAGATATACCCGCGATTAAACCTTTACGCTCTGGGAACCACTTTATTAAATTGGATAGTGAAGTAATATATGCTGTACCATCTGCGTAACCTACAACAACTCCTGCTAGTACATAAAGCAATATTAATGAGGAAGCTTGTGAGCTAAGAACTAATCCTAGTCCTAATGCTAGTCCAGCTATCATAATAAGTTTACGAAGTCCCCATTTTTCTTGCAATTTACTCGCAAACAAAGTTGAAAACGCTAAAGAAAGGCTAGTAATTGAGAAAGTTATAGCAACAGCGTTAAGACTCCAACCGTATTTACTCACTAAGGGCTGATTGAACAAACTCCATGTATATATCGTTCCAAGCCCCATTTGTACTATGACTGTGCCAAGGACAACAAGCCATGGATTAACATTTGATTTTTTCATATCATTCCGCCTCCTCTTTCTATTTCAATGCTATTCGCTAAATTTTCTTTTTTTATATTCATATTGGCCACCTCATTTGATTTAACACCTTCATTGTATAAGATGTTCCCGTTTATGTAAGCACTTACAAGATAGAGCGTCAAAAATATGGAATCAGTTACAGAAAACGAAGGGTGAAATACAAAAAACTATTTGTTAAATACGTAGCAGCTTTTATAATGTTTTACATCAATACGACTTATGTGTGTTTTCATATCCTCTTTTATACAAAGTCATGCGCCCTGTTACACCATGGCTGGACTCCAAAATTTTGATTATCTGATATTCTTTTTAACTCTCCAGCTTTGTAACATGTTGCGCCCGCATTCCTTGATACAAGTCATTTAATTTCCTTATAAACTGACTTTTCGTTACAAGGCTTGTGCTCAAGAATCCCACTCTTTTTGTATTTCCAATTACGTACATAAAAATAGAAAATATACAATCTATTTACATAATGTTGCACTTTCAGTTTATTAAACAACAAATATTTTATTGATAAATAAAACTAAACATTCACTAATATATCTATACGTGGTTTAATATATATAATAAACAAACATTTCTGTCTTTTATAAGGAGGTACTATGAAAGCAAACGTAGGGGATACTATACTATTTCAACGAAGTAACTTAAAGATTACAGGATCTGTACTAAAACTATACACTGAATCGGTCTTAGTTGAAGTTACAGATGTGAGCGGTGGTACTTTTGAATTGACCGAACAATTGTAAATCAATAAAACTATAAAATTTTAAATGACAAATAAATAAAAAAATACAAAATAGCCCCTGCTTAATAGCAGAGGCTATTTTGTATAATAACACTTCATTAGTTTATATATCCTAAAACACTAACAAT
>NZ_ALBR01000055.1:0-23579 GCF_002081505.1 Bacillus sp. CDB3
CATAAATTTAGGGTGAAGATTTTTCAAATAATTAAAACGTTTTTTGATACTATAGGATTCATATAATTTTCTATATTTTTTTACAGAACTAATAATTCTACCTATGATTAACTATCTAGCGTTTTTAACACATGTTAGGCAGTTGTATATACTATTGCAAAACACATTATTATTGGGAGGGAATTATAATGCCTACACCTTTACAAGAAGAAGTTGAAGAAGCACGGGAAACATATGTCAGTCGTATCATATTAGTCGGTGGATCAGCTTTATTTTTAGTAGGTGGTGTTATATCCGCAATTTCGGCCTTTAAAACTTATAATCGTTTGGAGAATACGCCGCCTTCTACAGATAACTCATAGGTGAATTATCTAATTCTGAATAACAAATAAATGCCTCCTCAATACAGAGGAGGCATTTATTTTATCATAAGTTCTATACTAAAGAATCGCAAATAATATAAATTACAATTGAACTTACTTCACCACAAACCTCGTCTGACTACACCCATCCTTCTGCTTCGTTACTTCTAATACAGCAGGCATTGCGTTTTTCAGCTCTTGTACGTGTGAAATTACACCGATAAATCGGCCTGATTTTTGTAAATCGATTAAAGCATCTACTGCTTTCGTTAATGACTCTTCATCTAATGAACCGAATCCTTCATCGATAAACATCGTTTCGATGGAAATACCACCTTCATATGCTTGAATTACGTCTGCCATCCCAAGTGCTAAGCAAAGTGATGCGTTAAATTTCTCACCACCAGATAATGTTTTTACATCTCGGGTTTGACCTGTGTATGCGTCGTATACATCTAAGCCTAATCCACTTTGTCGATTTCTCTTTTCAACTCGTTCACTTCGTTTTAAATAAAATTGTCCATTTGATAATTTGCGTAGTCGTTCGTTCGCAATTTGCACAATTTGTTCTAAATACTCAATTAGGATGTAGCGTTCAAAGGATATACGACTTTCATTATCCCCTTTCATTACTTCATATAAATCAACAAGTTCTTGGAATGCTTTTTCTTCCTCATGAATTTGTTCATCAATTCGTTTAATGTTTTCATGTAAATCCGTAATGTATGCTACGGCATTTTGAGCACGTTGTCGTTTTTCTTTAATAATATCAAGGTTAATTTCCAATTCTTTCACTTGCTCATCTAATGAAGAAATGTCCATATACTCTTTATCTTTTAATTCTGCCTTTAATTCTTCAATTTGTTTTGTAAGTACTTCTAGAGACGAGTAGTAACTTTGGATTTCTTGTTGTAACTTATCCATCTCAGCACCATTTAATTTAGCTGCTGTATATGTTAATTGATCTGTAAATCCACTTTGTTCTAGCTCTTTCATAAAGCGTGTGAAAGTCTCTTCTTTCTTCTCTTTTGCACTATTAAATTGATTAGAAGCACTATCATGTTCTGCTTGAATACGTATATTTTCATTTTGCCAATGTTGATACGCTTCTTGTACTTTCTCCCATTCATCTTCCATTAACCTTAGTTCTTGCAGAGCTTGGTCGAACTGTACTTTCCAAGCTTGTACCGTTTGCAAGCTTTCCGGAATATTTTGCTTATCATGTTCATATGACGTACGAAGCTGCATACCTTCCATTTCAGTACGGTGCTGTATTGTTTCTACTTCACGCTTTTGTTTCTGGAGTTCTTCTACTTTTTCTTCTACGCTTTTTATATTCACAGCAATTTGCTTACGCGTTTCTTCACTTGCTTTTAACGCATTAACTTCTGCTGCTAATTGCTTTCCTTTTTGAACGAGCGCCCTATACGTTTCTACTAATTCTTCTGCGCGATAGCCTCGCTTTAACACTTCTTCTATCACTTGTTCATATTGAACTCGATAGAAATTCCACTTTTCTTCTAATTGAACATGCGATTTTTCCGCAACGTTTTTCTTTTCTCTTAGCCCATTTAACTCTTTTTCATCAATTGCATTACTTTGCTCTGTAGCTTTTTTCGGATGATCCATACTACCACATACTGGACAAGATTCACCATCATGTAAATGAAGAGCTAATATACCAGCTTGTTCACTTAACCAGCGGCGTTCCATATTTTCATACGCACTAACTGCCAGTTGCATCTTATGAAACGCAATTTCTTTTTCTTGCTCGTATTTTTGTTTTTCTTGCCATACATCATATGCCTGCTTTAATACTTTTGCATCTTCTCGCATATTCGTTAGTTCTTCTACTTTAGCTACATATTGTTCAAGCGCTATTTCTAATTGCTGTAATTCGCCAGACATTCTTTGTTTTTCATTTGTATGCACTTCTAGTTGTTCATCTAACTTTTGCATACCTTCTTTTAAATTCCCTATTTGAATTTCAGCATTTTGCAAATTCAACTTTTTCTCAGCTAATGATGCAATAATTGGTTGTAACTCTTCTAGTCTTTGAACTTGTTTTTTAGCATTTTCTCGCTCAGATGCCTTATTCTTTAATACTTCATATTTCTCCTGGGCAAGTTCAAAACTGTTCATTATATGTTCTTTTTTTGCGATTATCTGTTTTAACAAACTTTCAGACTGCTGTTCATGTTGCATCGCTTCCTCATACCATTGCTCAAAAGGTAATAATCGCTTCGCCTGTTCCGCATGTTTAAAAGATTTTTCTTTCATTTCGATTACAGCACGGTTTTCTTGTAAAGTACTGTATTTCTCATTCTTTTGTTCTAAATCTTTGAATTTCTCATTTACAGCTTTTGCTGTATGAAAATGTGCCGCTGCTTCTTTTAATTGTTTTGCTTTGTCATTTTGTTCTATGTGTAATTGCTCAACCTCTGCATTGTACCAAATTGTTTCTTGTTCTAATGCCTCTACAACTTGATGTGTATTTACATGCTCTTGCTCTATTAATGTCTCTAACAATGCTCCATCACGTATTGGTAATTTAAAAACATTACGGAAATATAGCTCTCGTTCTTTTTGTTTTTCTTGTAAGACGTCTTTCCATTGCTTCCGTTTTTGGTCTAGTAACTCACGCATTAACTTATAACGATCTGTTTTAAAAATACGACGTAAAATCTCTTCTTTATTTTCTGTTTCAGACGTTAATAGTTTCCGGAACTCTCCTTGCGGTAACATTACTATTTGGCTAAATTGATGTTTACTTAATCCAATTAAATCTTCAATTTTATTATTTACATCCGTTACATGAAAACGATCGACACAAGGAACCTTTTCTTCATTAATTACTTCATATAATTCAACTGCATGTCCTGTAATTGTTTTATTCCCTTGTTTTTTATGACCAAGTTGTCGTTTTATTTCATATCTTTTCCCTTTTAATTGAAAGGTTAATTCCACACTTGTATAAATATTATCATCAGCAAATTGACTACGAAGCATGCTTGTATCACTACGCTCTTCTCCACTAGCTTCTCCATATAATACGTAACAAATCGCATCAAAAATCGTTGTTTTTCCGGCCCCTGTATTACCAGAAATGGCGAAGATACGATGCTCTCCAAGATCATCAAAATCAATTACTTCTTTCTGTTTATAGGGTCCAAATGCTGTCATAATTAGCTGAATCGGTCTCATCCTCGTTCACCTTCCCGTTCTTGCACTGTTTGTAATACCTCTATAAATAGACGTTCTTTCTCTTCTGATAACTCTAACCCTTTCATTTCTTTATAAAAGGCTTTTAAAAGTGATAAATCATCCGTTTTATGTCTTGAAATAGTTACTTCATTTTCATCTGTGAACTCTCGTCTTTGAATAGATCTTTCAACATGCATTGCATTTGGGTATACAGAGCGTATTTTTTCCATTGGCTGCAATACTGGATTTTCGTCTAATAATTTCACAAATACATAATCCTCATTTACTGGATGATGCAATAAATCATCTATTTTCGCTTCTACTGTACGCATTTTACGACGTGGTGTAAGTAAACGTTTTTCAATTGTTGTTTCACCATTTTCATCCAGTTCCACAATATAATATCCTTTTTTATGTTTTTCTTCAGAGATAGAATAGGCGAGTGGCGAACCTGAATAACGAATTGTCTCATTACGTACAAAATGCGCTTGATGTAAATGACCAAGCGCCGTGTAATGAAACTTATCAAAATAATGGCTATTTACATATTCAGCACCACCAATTGAAAGTGGTCGTTCCGCATCACTTGTATTTTCCTCTGCCTCTCCTGAAGAAGTTACAAATGCATGTCCTACAAATACATGTCTCACGTCTTTATCCATCGTTTCAGAAAGTTCATTCATAAAAATACGCATCGCATCATCATGAGAACGAATATCTTCATTTTTCAATATATGTCTAACAATACTTGGATCCGCATACGGAATGAGATGGAAATGAACCTCTCCGTATTCATCATTTAAAACAACAGGATTATATGGAAACTGGAATTGTCCAACAATATGTAATCCTTGTTTTTTCATTAAATTACTACCAAAATGTATACGGTCCGGACTATCGTGGTTTCCTGCAACTGCGATTACTGGTGTTTGTAAATCAATAACTATCTTTTGTAATACATCATTTAATAAGTCTACTGCTTCTGTAGGTGGAATTGCTCGGTCATATAAATCTCCAGCAATAATTACAGCATCCGGTTTTTCTTCTTTAACAGCTTGTACAAACTGATCTAACACAATTTTTTGATCTTCAGTCATATATACACCATGAACAAGCTTACCTAAATGCCAATCCGCTGTATGAAAAAACTTCATATTATCCTTCTCCTTTTAGTTTACTGATTGTAGTGAAACGAGCTGATAGTTTAGTGTAGTTTTTCCGTTCTCCCCATTCTAACTTCTGGACAATTGCACTACCGATTCTTTCTTCGTTTGATTTATATAAAGGCAATATTTCTTGAACAGTAAATAGATGATAACCATCTAAATTTAATTGGAATAAATTATCTTCTATATGTAATCTTACTTCTTTTTCATTTGAAATAATTTTTGTGTGCATCTCAAATTCCATGCTAGATACAACCCCTTTTTTCTAATCTCTACATTTTAATAGTATAGTGGTCATGCAAGATTGACAAGTAAATACACCGCAATGTACATACTTTTTTAATTATTAATATTTTATGTTTTTTACATAAAATACGGTATGTGAAATTTTTAATCTACAAAAATAAAAATGCCATTCAGGCATCCTTATTTTTGTAAGTACTCTTTCATAACGTAGTACAATACAGTTATTAAAACAATCGCTACAAAAAACGCAAATACGGCCACTACATACCCATCTTTATTGAGTAAAAAACATATGGAAATAGATATTATAAAAATCGGAAACACGAGACGCACCTTATCCTTCACTTCTTCTGTCGTATCTGTATGATGAAAATACTGTGTAATTCCTACCATAAGAGATGACAAAATAATTACCGACAATAGTAAAGGTCCTGGCATTCCGATCTCTCCTTTCTCTATTTCTAATTATATACAAACCCGACTGTCTTTAAAAGTTAGACAATTCAGCTTTTTGATCTTTTCTACATCCACTCTTTAATAGATTGTTACGCCACGCATAATAACTCAATATAAGTTATACATATAATAGCGCCTTCAACACTATGATTCCAAATAATTGCGCTTACAGTAATGTTGTAATATTCCTCTTCATTCTTCAGAATCCTGCAAATATAACTCGTCAAAATATGCGTAGTACATATTAATCCTTATTGCGCCAATATTAGACAAATTTATAAAGGACATTTCATCATGTATCAAGAAATAAGAATAGGAAGATATGTAAGGGAGGATTTATAATGACTGAACACGTTTTATTTTCTGTTAGCGAAAACGGCGTTGCATCTATTACTTTAAACCGTCCAAAAGCACTTAATTCTTTATCCTATGACATGTTAAAACCAATTGGGCAAAAACTTAAAGAATGGGAACAGGATGATCAGATTACAGTAATCGTTTTAAAAGGAGCTGGAACGAAAGGTTTTTGTGCAGGTGGCGACATTAAAACGCTATACGAAGCACGTTCAAATGAGATTTCATTACAGCATGCAGAACAATTTTTTGAAGAAGAATATGAAATTGATACATTTATTTATCAATATAAAAAACCAATTATCGCCTGTTTAGATGGAATCGTAATGGGCGGTGGTGTTGGTCTGACAAATGGGGCTAAATATCGAATCGTAACAGAGCGTACGAAGTGGGCAATGCCTGAAATGAACATCGGTTTCTTCCCAGATGTCGGTGCTGCTTATTTCTTAAATAAAGCTCCCGGATCTACTGGCAGATATGTTGCTTTAACAGCATCCATTTTAAAAGCTCCTGATGTATTATATATAAACGCTGCTGATTATTTTATGACATCAGATTCATTACCAAATTTTCTTACCGCACTTGAAAATGTAAATTGGAATAAAGAAGATGTACATACTCATTTAAAAGAAGTTATTCGTACATTTGCAACTGCTCCAAACTTAGATGGTAATCTTTCTTCTTCATTAGAAGAAATTAATTCGCATTTTGCATTCAATACAATTGAAGGAATCATTCAATCGTTAGAGAAAGATCCAAGTTCCTTTGCCCAGGCAACGAAAGAAAAGCTATTATCAAAATCCCCTGTTTCATTAAAAGTAACATTAAAACAGTTTATCGATGGCCAAGAAAAGTCAGTTGAAGAATGTTTCGCGACAGACCTTATACTCGCTAAAAACTTCATGCGACATGAAGATTTCTTTGAAGGAGTACGCTCCGTTGTAGTTGATAAAGATCAAAATCCAAATTATAAATATAAACAATTAAGTGATGTTTCAGAAGAAGATGTAAATCGTTTCTTTAACTTACTTAACGCCTAAACAACGAGGCCATATAGAGTAGCTTAATCTCAGCTACTCTATATGGCCTCTTCTTTTCAGTTAAATAATTTTAAATATAATTTAATTTTATTTAACTACAATGTATGTTAAACTAACGTTAATTGAATTTTCTAAAAACAAAAAGGAAGGCGGATAACATTATGGAAAATTATTTTTTGTTTATTATTATGTCTATATGTCTTATTATTCTACCCGGTCCTGATACAGCAATGGCTACGAAAAACACATTGGTTGCTGGCAAAATCGGCGGCGTAAAAACTGTTTTTGGTACTTGTGTTGCGCTTTTAATTCACACTTTAGCTGCTGTAATTGGTCTTTCAGCACTTATTGTAAAGTCTGCTCTTTTATTTTCTATTTTTAAATATGTTGGTGCTGTATATTTAGTCTATATTGGTATTAAAGCCCTTTTAGCAGTAAGAAACACAGAAGACTTAAATACAAATGACGTTCCAATAAATAATGACAATAAACATACTTCTTGCTTTCGCCAAGGGTTTCTTACAAATTTACTGAACCCTAAGGTTGCAGTTTTCTTTTTAACTTTTTTACCACAGTTTTTAAACCCAAATCATAATACATTTATACAACTTCTCGTTATGGGACTTACTTATCTCATTTTAACAGTCATTTGGTTTGCTTTTTATATATTTTTAATTGATAAAATTAGTGCTTTTATGAAAAAACCAAAGACACAGCGTTATATTCAAGGGGTTACAGGACTCGTCTTAATTGGATTTGGTATTAAGTTAGCCTTTGAAAGAAATAATTAATACACAATAAAAAACCACTCTTTAGAGTGGTTTTTACATGTAACAACTTACATACTATTTCTTAAAACCAACGCTCAGTTACGACTTTTTTGCGTGTATAAAATTGAACGCCATCCGTACCATTTGTACCAAGATCTCCAAAGAATGAAGCTTTGTTTCCTGCAAATGCGAAGAATGCCATTGGTGCTGGAACATTAACGTTTACACCGATCATACCAGCATCGATGTTATCACGGAATGTTTGTGCATGCTTACCATTTGAAGTATAAATAACAGCACCATTCGCAAATTTCGATTGATTTGTCAGTTTGATACCTTCTTCTAGATCTTTAACTCTTACAACACTTAATACTGGAGCGAAAATTTCATCTTGCCAAATTTTCATTTCTTGATTTACACCATCAAAGATCGTTGCACCAACAAAGTAACCTTCCCCAACTTCTTCATTGATTTTACGGCCATCTACTAGTAAAGTTGCTCCATCTGCTACACCACTATTAATATAGCCTAAAACACGTTCTTTATGAGATTCACGGATTAATGGTCCAACGTAATTATCTTCGTTGAAACCGTCACCTACTTTTAGCTTTTTCGTCTCTGCTACTAGTACATCGATGAATTCATCAGCAATTTCATCTACTACTGCTACAACAGAACATGCCATGCAACGCTCTCCACTACTTGCAAACGCAGATCCAATTACACCTTGTACTGTTTTTTCAAGATTGCAATCTGGCATTACAATCGCATGGTTTTTCGCACCTGCTAACGCTTGTACACGTTTTCCATGTTTCGTACCTGTTTCATATACGTAACGAGCTACCGGCTCAGATCCAACGAATGAAACAGCTTGAATATCTTTATTTTCTAAAATGCTATTTACAACATCTTTTCCGCCTTGTACTAAATTTAATACACCTTTTGGGAAACCAGCTTCATAGAATAACTCTACAAGTCGCTCTGCTAAAAGTGGCGTTCTTTCAGATGTTTTTAATACGAATGTATTACCGCAAGCAATTGCAAGTGGGAACATCCATAATGGAATCATCATTGGGAAGTTAAACGGTGTAATACCAGCAACAACACCGATTGGATAGCGCCAAATCGACCCATCAATTCCGCTAGCAATATTCGGAAGAGCTTGTCCCATCATTAAATTTGGTGCTGATGTTGCAAGTTCTACTGCTTCAATACCACGCTGCACTTCACCAGTTGCATCCGTTAGTGTTTTACCGTTTTCAAGTGTAATAATTTTTGCAAGCTCATCTTTATTTTCTTGTAAAAGCTGTAAATATTTATATAATTGTCTTGAACGATTCGGAACTGGAACTTTAGACCATTTTTCGTATGCCGTTTTTGCAGCTTCAACAGCTTTTTCAACGTCTTCTTTCGGAGAAAGCGGAACGTAAGCAATAATTTTTCCAGTCGCTGGATTTGGAACAGCTTCTACTTCTGTACCCGTAGATTCTACCCACTCGCCATTAATATGATTTTTTACTCGCTTAATTTCAGTTGTAATCATTATATTCTCTCCTTTTTATGATTTATATAAAACTATTATTTTTGATTAGAAATTAATTGTTCACTAACTTTCTTATATAAAGCAGCCATATCGTTTTCGCCATATCCGGCCTCACTTGCTTCTTCATATACGTTTAATAGCATTTCGCTTACCGGTAAGTGAAGTTCACTTTCCTTAGCTAAATCAACTGCAAACCCCAAATCTTTCTTCAATAAATTCACAGTAAAGCCTGGCTCGTAGTTTTCTGATGCAATGAAACTTTTATAATTACGCTCATAAATTCTACTTTGACCGTAACTTACATTTAAAATATCAAACATTTTATCTAAATCCATATTGTTCTTTTTCGCTAACGTTAAAGCTTCACTAACACCAGCTGTATAAAAACCAATTAATAGATTGTTAATTAATTTAACAGTCGTACCGCTATCAATTTGTTCACTAACATGGAAAATATTCGCTCCTAACACTTCCATGATAGATTCAGTTTTATCATATACCTCTTTTGATCCACCAACCATAAACGTTAATGTACGATTTTCTGCTCCAATTACACCACCACTAACCGGTGCTGCTAAAAAGTCTACTTTCTTTTCCTTCGCCGATTCCTCTAACTGTTTGTTTAACTGTGGAGATACAGTACTTGTATCAATTAAAACTACGTCCGAGTGGCTACATTCAAATAATCCTTCTTCCCCAAAATATACCGCTTCAACCGCACGAGGTGAAGGTAAACTTGTAAAAATCACATCGCATGTTTCTGCTAATTTCGAGATTGATAAACCGATAACTCCCCCTTCTTTTTCAAAGGAAGCTTCAGCCTCTTTGTTTAAGTCCACACCATATACTGTGTAACCTGATTTAACTAAATTTTTAGATATCGGAAGACCCATGTTACCTAAGCCGATAAAACCAATCTTTTTCATATCGCTTTCCCCCTATTTACACAATATATTTTCCGCGATTTATAATAACTTTCGCAATTTCTCTCTTTTTCGTAAATACGTTCGTGTATAAAGGCACTAATAATTGACGGATTTCAGCTAAAATTACGTGTCTATCTTTTTCTTCTGTGACAGCCGCTGAAAGTATAGAAATCGCCGCTTCTTCTACTTTACGATAGCCTTCTTCACAAATAACATCAGTTATCATTTGTTTTGTACGCTCTTTTTCTTCACCATTTTTACTAATTGCTTTACTCGTACGTAAAAATGCTGATTCCATGACGTACACGTCCGTCAACATATTTGATAATACACGTGAATATTCTTGCTCTTGATCGATTTTTAGGCCTGGAGTTTTAGAGAGCGTTTTCAAAGATTGTTTCAACAATTTTTTCGCTAATAAAATGTAACGATGGTTTCTTTCTACATTTGCTACATCAATTTCTACTTCAGTATTTTCTATTTGTTCGATTTGCTTCATTAACATTTTAGCTACTGTTAATCTATTAATTTCATTCGTTCCTTCAAAAATACGACTAATTCTAGCATCACGATATAATCGTTCTACTTCGTATTCTTGCATATAACCGTAACCACCATGAATTTGTACCGCTTCATCCACGATATGACCAAGTGTTTCAGAAGCGTTTACTTTATTAAGTGCACATTCAATTGCAAATTGGGACATTTTTTTCATAAGATCTTCATCACTCTCATGAATTGCTTCATCAATTACACCTGCTGTACGGTAAGCTGCACTTTCCGCTCCATATGTAGCAATGATCATATTTGCAATTTTCTCTTGAATCATCGTAAAGTCTACTAATTCCGTTTGGAACTGTTTTCGCTCTTTTCCATATTGAACTGACAAACCGATTGCTTGTTTTGCTGTTCCAATATTTCCAAAAGCAAGTTTCAATCTAGCAAAGTTAAGAATATTAAGAGCTACGTGATGCCCTTTTCCAACTTCCCCTAAAACATTTTCAGCAGGGATAACAACATCTTCTAAAATAAGTGTCGCCGTTGAAGAACCTTTTATCCCCATCTTCTTTTCTTCTAATCCTATTGATACACCTTCACATGTTCTTTCGACAATAAACGCTGTCATTCCTTTATTTGTCTTCGCAAAAACAACGTATACATCTGCCATATGAGCATTTGTAATCCACTGCTTCTCACCATTTAACTTCCAAGCTGTACCATCTTCATTCAATACTGCACTCGTTTTTGCACTTAATGCATCAGAACCAGCATTTGGCTCAGTTAAAGCATAAGCACCAATCCATTCTCCTGACGCAATTTTCGGCAAATACTTTTCTTTTTGTTCTTTCGTTCCGTAATATATGTAAGGCAATGTACCTACACCTGCGTGTATATTAAATGAAACGCTAAATGCACCAGCGTAACCCATTTTTTCTGCTACAAGCCCTGAAACTGCCTTTCCTAACTCGAACCCGCCATATTCTTCTGGGACCTCGATACTTAATAATCCAAGTTCCCCAGCTTTCTCAAATAATTGACGAGAAACTTTATAATTATGTTTTTCAATATTCTCAATTTGTGGAACAATTTCTTGTTTAACAAATTGTTCTGTCGTTTTTGCAATTAAATCTTCATCACCTGAAAAATCTTCTGGTGTAAAGAAAGTATTGTTCACATCTTTATTGAGTGAAAAAAATTCATCCCATGGTAACTTCGTTTTCTCCATCTGAATCCCCCTATCATTTCGGCCTTCATTGCTCTTTGCATATGCTCGTCTACGATGAGTGGAATATCTTATTATTGAAAACAGAAGGCGATGATTTTTCACATCAAGCAGTTTGTTTTGCCAAATATGTATTCTCATCGCCTCAGTTGTTTTATCTATTGATCCTCTGATAATACTGTTTTTGCAATTCCAGTATCTAATTCTTCAAAGTCATGATATGAAATTGTTTCATATAGCTCACTTCTCGTTTGCATATTAGAAAGTGCATCTTTTTGAGAACCTGTTTCCTTAATTAAAGTAAATACATTCTCATACGCTTTCGCTGCAACGCGAAGTGAAGTTACAGGATAAATAACCATTTGGAAGCCCATATTTGCAAATTCTTCTGCACAATAATATGGAGTCTTTCCGAATTCAGTCATATTCGCTAATAAAGGTGCATTTACTTTACTATTAAATAGACGGAATTCCTCTTCTGATTGAAGCGCTTCAGGGAAAATCGCATCTGCCCCTGCTTTTACATATGCGTTTGCTCTTTCAATCGCTGCATCTAATCCTTCTACACCGCGAGCATCTGTGCGTGCTACAATGTATAAGCTCGGCGCAACTTCTTTAATCGCTTTAATTTTTTGAACTAATTCCTCTGTAGTAACAAGTTTCTTACCATTTAAATGTCCACATTTCTTTGGTAATTGTTGATCTTCAATTTGAACAGCCGCTACTTTCGCTTCTACCATTTCTACAGCTGTTCTCGCTACGTTTAGTACTCCACCAAATCCTGTATCAATGTCAACAAGAACTGGTAAATCTGTAGTTCTTACTAGATCTCTTGCTCTCTCTGCTACTTCAGTAGACGTCACGATACCTAAATCTGGTAGCCCTTTACTTGCAGTATAAGCTGCTCCCGATAAATAAAGAGCTGAAAAACCTGTATTTTTCGCAACAAGAGCCGCCATTGCATCATGAGCACCTGGAATTTGCAAAATTTCATTTGCTTCTACTAAAATTCGAAAGCGATTCGCAAGCTCCTCTTGTGTTGACTGTTTATTCACAACCCAAGCCATTCTAAATTCCCCCTATTATTAAATTAAGAATAGATCTACAAATTCGTTTACATTCATATTTTCTAGTTTTTCTTCATTTAAACAAACTTCATGAATTTGTTCTTGTTGCTTACTAGAATAATGACCTGCCATATTTGCAGTGAATTTTTGAACAACTTTTGGAATCGCTTCGTCTCTACGGAAACGGTGACCAAGTGGGTATTCACATTCCACATTTTCTGTTACAGTACCATCTTTAAAGTGGACTTGAACAGCGTTGGCGATTGAGCGCTTGTTCGGCTCAAGATAATCTAAACTGTACTGTTTGTTTTCAACAACAACCATCTTATTACGTAATTCATCTACACGTGGATCATTTGCTACTACATCCTCATAATCGTCCGCAACGATATCTCCTTTTAATAAACCAATTGCCGTAATGTATTGTAAACAATGATCACGATCAGCTGGGTTATTTAATGGACCTTCTTTATCGATAATACGAATTGCTGATTCATGAGTTGTAATTGTAATACGATCAATTTCATCTAATCTTTCTTTAATTTCCGGATGTAACTTCACTGCACATTCTGCAGCTGTTTGTGCATGGAATTCTGCTGGGTATGATACTTTAAATAATACATTTTCCATTACATAAGACTCTAATGGTCTAGCTAATTTTAATTCTTGCTTGTTAAATAATACATCTTGGAATCCCCATCCTGGCGCAGATAATGCTGTTGGATAACCCATTTCACCTTTTAGAGCAGTCATTGCAAGATGAACACCGCGGCTCGTCGCATCACCTGCTGCCCATGATTTACGTGAGCCAGTATTTGGAGCATGACGATATGTACGAAGACTAGAATTATCAATCCACGCATGTGATAATGCATTAAAGATTTCGTCACGTGTTCCGCCAAGCATTTTCGCAACTACAGCAGTTGTTGCTACTTTTACGTATAATACATGGTCAAGTCCTACGCGGTTTAAGCTGTTTTCTAAAGCAAGCACGCCTTGAATTTCATGTGCTTTAATCATCATTTCTAGTACTTCACGTACTTTTAATGGTTCTTTTCCTTCTGAAATGCGAACACGGCTAATATAATCTGCAACTGCTAAAATTCCGCCTAAGTTATCAGATGGATGTCCCCACTCTGCTGCAAGCCAAGTATCGTTATAGTCTAACCAACGGATCATACATCCGATATTAAATGCACCTTTTACTGGATCAAGTACATATGACGTACCTGGTACACGTGTACCGTTTGGCACGATTGTTCCCGGTACAACTGGCCCTAATAATTTCGTACACTCTGGATATTGTAATGCTAAAATTCCGCATCCAAGTGTATCAAGTAATACGTAGCGAGCCGTACTGAATGCTTCTGCACTTGTAACCTCTTTATTTAATACATAATCCGTAATCTCTTCTAATAATGCATCTTTTTGTTTAATTTCATTTGTTTTAATCATGCTAATCTTCCCTTTCTGTCGAAAATTCGTTATTATTAATGATGGGTGTCGGTCAAACACCCATCTGGCGGGCGGCGCTAACAACTCCCCAGTTGTTTTTATTTACTAAATGCATGTCGCTCGCCTATATAATTTACACGTGGACGGAACAAACGATTATTCGCATGTTGCTCAATTACGTGTGCACATAGTCCTACTGTTCTAGAGCTAAAGAAGATTGGCGTGTAAAGTTGAATTGGAATACCAAGCATCCAATATACTGGAGCTGCGTAATAATCAAGGTTTGGATAAATTCCTTTTTCCTTCTCCATAATCTTTTCTCCAGCTTCACACATTTCATATAGTGTATAATCACCTTTTACATCACATAACTGCTTTAAAGCTTCCTTCATCATCAGTGCTCTTGGATCCATCTTCTTCATATATACGCGATGTCCAAAGCCCATAATTTTTTCTTTGTTATAAAGTTTCTTCTGTAATAGTTCCTCAAATTTCTCAACATTCCCAGCTTCTAAAAGCATGTACATAACCGCTTCATTTGCACCGCCATGTAAGCTTCCTTTTAAAGATGCAACTGCACCTGTTAAAGCACCGTATAAATCCGATTGCGTTGATGCAATTACGCGAGCTGTAAATGTAGAGTTTGGCATCTCATGTTCACTATATAAAACAAGGGAACGATCAAAGATCTTTTCCTCAAGTTCAGTTGGTTTTTTACCAGTTAACATATAGAAGAAATTCGCACTATATGACAATTCCTGAAGGGGCTGAATTGGCTCCTCATTATTTAAAATATGATAGCTATTCGCTACAATATTTGGCACTTTACTTAAAAGCTTGTACCCTCTACTTTTATTCACTTCTAACGAGCGGTTTTCGATATCACTATCGTAACCAGCTAATGCAGATACACCTGTACGTAACCCATCCATAGGATGCGTTTCCTTAGGTAATGCCTTTAGCACGTTGAATACACCTTCTGGCACTGCATATTCTTCTTTTAATTTCTTTTCAATTGTTGCTTTTTCATCTTCATTCGGTAGATGTTCTTCTAATAAAAGGTGCACAATGTCTAAATACTCTTTTGTTTTTGAGAGTTCGATTAAATCATACCCTTGAATTACAATTTCACCTTTCACTGTGTCAAGAAACGAGATCTTCGTCTCCGCTGCCACTATACCATCTAATCCCGGGGAAAATTTTTCTTCAGCTTTCATCATTATTTCCTCCAATCCTAATAGATCTTCGTGCACATAACTGTAAGCCTTTACAATACTTTGAAACTACATTTCTATTTCAATGTATCAGAGTTTTTAGAAGATTTCAATTTATTTTATAATGATAAGTTTCCTATACTTTTACCGATGTAATAATACAATTTTCCAAAAATAACTTTCATATTTTATAAAAAAGTACAGATATCTTTTTACGATTTTGTAAAACGAAATATAACAATCATCCATATAATCCCACTAAATATACCTTTAATCTCTTTTTATTTAACAAATATAAAAAAACGAGCTGCACTCATACACAGCTCGTTTTTGATAATATTTATTTCACATTCCTATAAATATAATTCTTATATAAAATTTATTTATTTTTAATAAAGTTATTATTTTACATAATTAAATTGAATTTCTTCCGTTTCTTTACGATAGCTGACAACTAAATCATAGTTTTGAAAGTACAAAAGATTATCAAAATCTATAAAAATAAAATACCTTCTTTCTCAACTGACACTATTTCCCGAACTAGTTTCTCAGAAACAATTCCTAAAGAGTATCCTGGATGAATTGCACTATTTCCTCCGTATCTTACTATAAAGTGAAACTTTAATCAGTGGGGGTTTTGTTCATCCCCCACTGATTATTAGTTGAACCAATCGGGCATTTACGAGCAGTTGATCTCCTGCCTAACTTCCTTGTATTTGCTGAATTTTGAGGTGGAGGTCTTACTGCTCGCAAATAGTGGGATAAATCAAATTGATTCATTATACTTTATACAAAATTCTTCCTTAAAGCATCGTCGAGCATCATGTTCAATTGAAATTTTCACCTTCGCTCTTCCTGTTTACGCAAAATCTTTTTTGCCTAATCGTTGTTTTACAAAAATGACAAATATAATTAAAGCTATTAATCCTGAAATTGCACTACCTGCGAATAAAATACGGTAACCAAACATTTGTGAAACAACTCCAAGTAAAATCGCACCTAATCCAATCCCTAAATCAAAAGCGGTAAAGAATGAAGCGTTAGCAACTCCTCTTTTACTAGGATCAACAATTGTCAGCATCGCTGCTTGTAAAGCGGGCTGTGCTGAACCGAATCCAACACCATATAATGCCGCTGCAATCATTACACCTGTCAAACCATTTGAAATCGTTAGTACAACTATCGCTAAAATAGTAATACATAGTGCCGGAAGTATGATAAAAACTTCTCCATATTTATCTAATAGTTTTCCTGAAATAGGTCTTACAATTGTTAAAGTAATTGCATATACAAGAAAGAATGTCCCAGGATTCACATCAATTGATGAAGCGAATAACGGTAAAAATGTTGTTATTCCTCCATATGCAAATGATAAAAAGAAAACAACAATCGTTATTGATAAAACGGATTTTTCAAACAGCTGAATTTTCCCTTTTTCTTTTTGTGGCGTGAATGGCATTTTCGTTATTAACGATAATACGACTGCCATAAAGGATAAAAGAGTCGCTAACAAGAATAGACCATGAAATGAATAATTTTGTACAACCCATAATCCAATCATCGGGCCAATTGCCATAGCGATTGTCATCGCCATGCCATACCAGCCCATTCCTTCACCACGACGTGAATCTGGAATAATATCAGTTATCGCTGTTCCAACTGCTGTTGTAGAAACAGCCCACGTCACTCCGTGAATAACGCGTAAAACAGCTAAAAGGACAATAGTCGATGCTAAATTATACGAATACATCGTTATCCCAAAAAATATGAGTCCGAAAATAATAAAAGATCTTCTACCATATTGATCTAACATTCCTCCAATAACCGGTCGTATTACAACTGCAGCTATTGTAAACATTCCCATCATCAGTCCAACTTGTGATTCATTTCCACCAATCTCTTTAATAAAGAGCGGTAGCGTTGGAACTAGTAAATAAAACCCTGTAAATAAAAATAACATCGCGATAGTCATTTGAATAAATGATTTCGTCCATAATCGTTCCATTAAAATCCCTCCATAAACACGTAAAATATTACGATCAACACATCCATTGTATATGTTTCATATTCCTTTTCCCTCCGCTATTAGACGTATATTTTCGCAATAAATGGTCCACCATCAATTCACATTGGTCTTACGACTTTATACGTATGTTTTAACCGAAAGTCCTATCTATATGTACCTTTATAAGCATTAAAAGAATATACTACTTTATCATTAAAACTTAGGAGTGATCGTTTTCATGTGGGTATCACCAAGAATAACCGCGGTTGTCCCATCAGTTCCCTCAATACATGTTCCTGCCATTCATACGGCTAGTTCTGATGTTGGTATCGAACTTCCTGCCGCTTGGCAACAATATCAATTGACTGACCAAGTCACCCCTTCATTTTGGCATCATGGTACACATCCTAGTAGTGCTACTTTTTATAGCCCTAGTTATCCAATACCTCCAACTCAATTTTTTTATCATTTCCCGTCAATTTACTTTCAAAATTTCTATGGTACTTTTAACATTTAAAAATAATATTACTCTTTATAATACAAAAAGCACCAAAGAAACCGTTTTTCCCGGTACCTTTGATGCTTTTTTAATGCATTATTTATTGTCCATTATTGGAAGGAGCCTCTCCTGTGTTCCCGCCAGTAGTTGGTGGGGTTGGAGTCTCTTGGCCACCTCCAGTGGTTGGTGGATTTGGAGTTCCTTGGCCACCTCCAGTGGTTGGCGGATTTGGAGTTCCTTGGCCACCTCCAGTGGTTGGTGGATTTGGAGTTCCTTGGCCACCTCCAGTGGTTGGCGGATTTGGAGTTCCTTGACCATTTCCATTGTTCGGTGGATTTGGAGTTCCTTGACCATTTCCATTGTTCGGTGGATTTGGAGTTCCTTGACCACTTCCATTGTTTTGTTCATTTTGCTTATTCTGTTCATCTTGTTTCTTTTGTTCTTCCTGCTTCTTAAGTTCATCTTGCTTCTTTTGCTCTTCTTGTTTCTTAAGTTCTTCCTGTTTCTTTAATTCCTCTGGACTTTTCTCTTCTACAGTTTTTTGCTGTTGGTCTTGTTTTGGTTGTTCCGTTGTATCCGGTACGCTCGTATTTGGAGATGAATCACGTTTTTCACCTTTTATACGTAACTCACTACCTTCTTGAATAACACTACTTGGCATTTTAAAGTGTGATTTATCTGTAGCCATCTCGCTCATCATTTCTTTAAAGATCAACTGTGCAATTTTCGTATTTTTACTACTAATATAATCGTCTTTACTATCTTTCATATATCCAGTCCATACTGCCATCGTATATTGCGGTGTATATCCTGCAAACCAACTATCCCGAGTTGCACTTTCTGGAATTTTATATTGTGCTAATTGTTTTGAAGCATAGTTTGTTGTACCTGTTTTACCAGCTACATCTAAAGAGGCCACATTTGCCGCTGTACCGGTACCTGATGTAACGACAGAACGAAGCATATCAGTAATCATATATGCTGTAGAATCGGCCATAACTTGTTTTGGTTTTTGTCCAAAACTTTGTGACTTGCCGTCTGGATAAACTACTTTCTTAACAAAATGCGGCTTCGTATACTTACCATCATTACCAAATGCCGCATAAGCACCTGCAATTTCAGTTGGTGACACTTCATTTGTACCAATAGCTGTTGATTCAGTCGGTGGTACATTAAATGTAATCCCTAATTTCTCTGAGAATCCTTTCGATTTACTAATCCCTACCTCTTTCGCTGTTTTAATAGCCGGGATGTTACGTGACATTTTTAATGCATCACGCATTGAAATTGGGCCTGAATAACTTCTGTCTGCATTTCGAACTTCTTGACCATCTGAGTACTTAAACGGAGAATCATCAATTTGATGGTACGTAGCCCATTTTAAATATTCAATTGCAGGAGCATAGTCAAAAATTGGCTTCATCGTTGAACCAGCTGCACGATCTAATTCAATCGCCATATTATGACCTTTAAATACTGCTTTGTTTTCGCCACGACCACTACCTATAGCGCGAATTTCCCCTGTTTTTGTATCCATAAATGTGAAAGCACCTTGGAATTTATCATTTGGATAATCAATAATATTTGTATTTAAAATATTATCAGCCAATTTCTGTGCTTTTGGATCCAACGTTGTATAAATTTCTAAACCATCAGAACCAATATTAGCATCTGGTAATTCTTTTTCTACTTCTTTCACAACCGCATCCATAAATGCAGTATATGGCATTGTTTGTTGTTCAGTTGCAGGCTTAAGCCCATCTGTTACTGGAACTTTTGATGCTTCTTCCATTTCTGCCTTTGTAATATAACCATGTCGATTCATTAAGTTTAGTACAGTATTTCTTCTTTCTGTTGCCCTTTGAACATTTTCTTTTTTCGTTGGGTCATAGTTATTCGGTGCTTTCGGTAAACCGGCAAGCATCGCAACTTCTGGTAATGTTAAATCTTTTAATTCTTTACCATAGTAGTTTTGTGCCGCTGTTGCGATTCCATATGAACGGTTACCTAAATTAATTTTATTTAAATACATCTCTAATATTTCATGTTTTGAATATTGTTGTTCTAGCTTATACGCTAAATATATTTCCTGAACTTTACGCTTTGACGTTTTTTCCATCGATAAGAAGTAATTTTTAATAACTTGCTGCGTTATCGTACTTCCACCTTGAGAGCCATAATCTCCTTTAAGACTGACTAAAACCGCACGGGCAGTACCTTTAAAGTCTACCCCGCTATGCTCGTAAAAACGTGCATCTTCTGTTGCTAAAAATGCATTTTCTACTAATTTTGGAATTTGATCATACGTAACATTCGTTCGCTTTTCTTTCCCATATTCATATACCAAATTCCCGTCTTTATCATAAATTTTTGAGGATAACGGATTAACAAGTTTTGATTTCTCAAGTTTTGGCGCATCCTTTATCATAACGAAAAAGGTAGCAACCCCTGCCACTAAACCTACAATACCAAGTAGTAAACAACTGATTAAAAATTTACGAAAAAACGATGTTTTACCTTTTGGTTTTGTGTTTTTAGAAGCTGGCTGTTTTTTCTTTTGAACTTGTCGTCGCTCCTCTCGAGAACGATAATTTTCTGACATGTTACTTTCTCCTGCCTTTCAATTCTCCCGTTGATTTACTTAAAAATATTGAGGTCACTTTCACAAATACATTTAGTCAAGAAAGTATATTGACCTGGAGCATTCAATGTTTTCCCAATTCACAGATTATACATTTTAGAATACTTCTTATACAAACTATTTTCACTTCTATTTTTTCTAATAATGCTGCCCCTTAAAGCATAGAATGTAAGAAGTGAATTTTTAATACCTCGTATAAATAATATACCTTTTTTTCAAATGGTCAATATTTTCTTATTTATAAATCAAAGGTGAAATAAAAATAGCACAACGATATGTACTTCGTGTGAACTTCCTTATAATTACGTATAAAGAACATTTGATATATTGCATATAAATATAATACCTCTTTAATTATTAGGATTTCAACACGACAATCCCCTTATCTACAAGAAACCATCTAAAATGAAAAGTAAGGAGTTGCGTATTGATGAAACTCTCTCCCGTTATCTCAAAAAATATAGTTGCTGTTGGCTATAATCCTTTTTCTATGATTTTACGTATTCAACTAAAGAATGGTATGTATGATTTCTTTAACGTACCAGAAAGCATTTACACCGGTTTATTAAACGCGCATTCTAAAAGTTATTATCATAATACCTATATTAAAAATTCTTACCGCTACACTAAAATTTAAACTTGATTAGCATACAAAAAAAGAAAGGCGAATCAAATTCCCTTTCTTTTTTGTATGTTTTCACCCGCAATTTACCTTCTATCTTCTTTTATTAATTTCATCGTACGCTTGAATTTGTCTTTTAAGTCGCCTGTCGGCTTTTTTATCATGTACGACAAGAACTGCGTGTATCGCTCCTGGAACCCAAAAAATTAAGGTTAAAATGAAATTAATAATCGCTTGAAACGGCTTTCCGCAAAATAAAACAGCTACCGGCGGAAGTAGAATTGCTAATAAGTACATCATGTCTGAAAAACTCCTTAATGTTTATTTTTCAATTCTTACCTATCCTTCTCCTACATTTTCAAACTTATAAAATCATATTTTTTCTAAAAACATATATAAGAACTCATCATTTCAAAAATCATATATAATAGTACAACTAAATGAGGAGCGTCCCACAAACGTTAACAAGTTATTTTCACTTGTTCATTTATATGTATATTCTACGCCTATATGAAAAAGCCTACAAAAAGCATTAACACATCAATCTTGTCCTACTTCTAAAATTGAAATACTCCATACTTCATTGAAATGAGTATTTCATCGCCTTTTCTTAGATTCCAATCGTTGTTCCTCTACTATTTCGGTTAATCCAATTGCTGAAATTACAGTACCTATTGCCTGAATCCAAATACCTATTAGCCCTATTATACGTTGATCTTCTTTATCAATATTACTGTCTTCATTTCCCTTTTCTTCTTTTGATATATTTTGAATACCCTGATATGCTTGTAATCCCGCACCTAAACTTTGCATTGAATTCCCTAATACAATAATCCACTGTATTCCATTTATCTCATTCAATGCTACTTCTACCCCTAAAAAAGCGCCAATTGATTGCAAACTATTTCCAGTAATTATAAGAAAATCATTTTCTTTCATTTGTTCATTGAGATTAAAATACGTTCCTATTACATTAGAAATATTACCTAAAGCTAATAACTCAATCCCCGTTTTCGCTAGCGCTTTATTTTTGTTATCTATAGTTACCTCTTGCTTCTCACGTTTATCTTCATCTTTCACATCAATAGTTGCTATGATTTGTAATATATATCCGAGGGCTTGTAATGAACTCCCTACAATAACAAGATCCGACTCAATCTTTTCTTCTCCTGAAAAACCTCTAGTTGTTCCAATTGCTGCTATAAGATTTCCTCCTACTTGAAACCAGGCCCCTGTCAATTCTAAATCGCGTAGGTTCATTTCGCATCACCTATATTTAAATTTTCTAGTACTTTCGAAACAAACATCACCTTTAATTCATTATTTTATTTTTTATATGTAATTTTGTGCATCACATAATGTATTAATAATACAAAAGAGCACCTTTCAGGCGCTCTTTTTGACAAGGGCTTTCTCGATAAATGTCTAATTTGCAAATGCTTTTTACATACTTCAATATATGCTTGTCCTTCAAAAATGTGCATATTACATTTAATGCCTATCTAAATATTAAATGTATACCGGACATGTCAATGAATCTCCGTTTTTATCTATTGATATATTTAATATATAATGCATTGCTTTATGTGACCACATTTCAGGTGTAGGAGATTCTTTTACATATTGAGGTGCACATAAATGAAGCATTGGAGTGCTAATACTTCCACCTGGATCTAAAGCAACTACGGCCATGCCATTTGGCAGTTCCATTGCCATAGACTGCGTGATACCTTCAATAGCAAACTTCGAAGCACAATATGGCGCAAGTTCAGCCTCGCCTTCTCTTCCCCAACTAGAGCTCATATTAATAATAATCCCTTCTTTTCTAGCTATCATCGCCGGGACGAACGCCCTAATGACATTTACTACCCCGTTCACATTTACACTCATTACACTTTCAAATTCTTGAGCGGTAACTTTCCATAACGGTGCGTTTTGATTAACAATCGATGCATTATTTATTAACATATCAGGAGCTCTATACTTATTTAGAATACAACTTGCCCATTTACTAACTTGGTGATGATTTGAAACATCAATTGTTTGAAAATCATGTGAAGCACCGTAATATTTATTAAGCTCTTCAATTTTATTTTTTGAGCGTCCACACCCTACTATGTTCCATCCCAATTCATGAAACCTATCAACCAATGCACGACCTAACCCTTGCGTTACTCCAGTAATAATTACAAGTTTTTCAATGTCGTTTCGCTCCAACTTCATCTCCTCCTTTCAATTAATATTACTCTTTTTATTCTTATTCAAATTCTTACTAAAGTATCAATT
>NZ_ALBR01000056.1:0-2365 GCF_002081505.1 Bacillus sp. CDB3
TTTGTTTGTATCTTTATTATTTTTAAATTGTATCTGCTCTTTCCTACATTTCTCATATCAATAAATATAGGTTACACAATGATGAAAGTATATTTATGTTTACGGTTCGATTTATCCAAATACTCTTCAATCTCCATTTTCAACATAACATGGTCCACCTTTATCCAAGTATCTTCACGTAGCCTTAAACACGCTTTCATTTAAATTCTCAATCTCATCTTGCAACTTTTTAAATTGTTCAAAATGCATTGTTATAGATTGAGTACTATTCCTTTCAACATTTTGCTTCACTAATAGAACGCCTGTATCGTGAAAAATCGCTTCAAGTTCTTTCCTTATAGATACTTTCGTAATATATGCTGTTTTAATTGCCGATAAAATTGCTATTTCATTAAACTTTAATTTTATTTCATTAGGACAAAATGCTTTTTCGATCAATGTAACATCATTACTACAAATAAAAGCAACAAGTTTACTTGATTCTGCATCTGTTAAATCTACTGTTTTTATAACATTATCCATTACATTTTGCCTCCTTTAATTCCATATATATTAATTATTCAAATTTATACTTTTTAAAATTCAACTCTTCATTAATTTTAACATACTTTTTGCCCAATTGATTAAATAAAGCTTCAAATGTTTTCCTATCCCACAATATTTGTCAAACGAACCAATTAAACTATACCTTCATATAGTAGTGCAAACAATTACTTATAAGGTAGGTGAAAATTATGCCCTCAGTTGTTGGGAATTTAGTTGTACAAAATAGTAACGGATCTTTCAACTTAGGTGATTTCTACAACGTTTCTCCAAAAGAGAATACAAAAGCTTATAACGGCTCTGGCGCATCTAACGTTGGTTTCGTTGTGAACACTTTTAGTGGGGTTAGCGCGACTAATACATTTGATTCTGATTTAGCGGATCAAAACCAAGTTGGTACGGCCTAACCAGATCTGTAATCAGATTTGTATAATATTTTAAAATTTGTCTATACTATACTCAGGCTGATAAACAGCTATCGTTGATTTTTTGAGTACCCAATCTTTTTCTCCCTTTCCCTGGGGCTAAGCAGCTAGTTTGCATCTAGCTGCTTTTTCATTTAATTCTTCACCTCTTCAAAAATAATAAGGGTTTTGTCCATCATCCATTGACTAGTAGCTCATAACAATTGGGCTTTTGCAGGCAGCCTGACGTACAGCCGAATTTTGAGGTGTGAATCTAACTGCCCGCCAATAACGGGACAAATTAAAGGAAGCTAAGTTTCAAAATTCAGCTTCTTTTAGGTTACATCAATTATGTCCATTGCAGAAAATATATACGTTTTATAAAATGCATCTGTACATTTTACAATTTGTTGAATAGGATTTATATGAACCACTGTCATATAACTTGTAAGTATGTATCCTTCTTCAAAATATGTCACTAACATCTCTTCTTCAGACAATAATGAAGTTAATAACTTGTCTGAAATACTTGCTTTCGCTTCATTCGTTATTTGCGGTCTTTGGACTTTTAATTTCTCTCCAATAATTTTTTTCATACTTAATAATTGTTCCGACATTACTGTAAACGGAACCCACTCTCTTCTTGTTTCCTGTATCTTTACATAATTCATTTTCTTTACTCCTCAATTTTCTATATCTATCCATTCACAAAATAGAAATTTCACTTCTAAATACACTTTATCCATCTCTTATTTAATATGTAGTGTAGCTTTCCAATCAAAAACTATTTATGAATTTATATAAATCTCCACTATAAAAGAACATTTGTTCTTATTATACACGAACGAACGTTCTTTCTGAAGTGCAACATGTAAATTTTCCAAACAAAATGTAACTTTAATCTATGAAGTTTATTCATACTCATTGATTACTCCCTATTATTAATCAATTTTCTTTGCACTTCCTATCGCATCATAGAATACGTGTAGCAACAATAAAAGCGACTCCACCCAATGTGGAGTCGCTTTTTACATTTCTACTTTTCTTTTCTATCCTAACTAACGTTCTTTCTGGAATACAAATTTCAGCTACATCAAAATGATTTATTTTCAAATTTAATTCCTACAATATTATTCAACAAAGCACTTCATAAATACATTTATACATTCATTTCCTGCGTAGATAAAAGAAGTTTTAGTTTTAGTTTTAGTTTTACTATTCATTCACCATCCATCGACATAAGCATATACTTTCATTATAAATGAAACTCACAAAACTTTCGAAACTTATAAAGAATGTAAAACATTACATTCTTTATAAGTTTCATACATTTCGACAAATCATTTCATTGATCCTGTATGTAATAATCAGTAAGGACGAACAATGTCAAAACTAATCATTTCATTACTTTACTTTCT
>NZ_ALBR01000057.1:0-36693 GCF_002081505.1 Bacillus sp. CDB3
AATTTTCCCTCCGCCTTCTCTTTTAAAAATAACTTTCATATATTCCCCTCCAAATTAATTTAATAATCTAGTAAATCTAAAATTATTCATATCATAATGTAGAATACTTTTTGCAATAAAAAGTTCTACATTTCATTTCGTATAAAGTCAATTTACTCTCCGATAATATGGTATGTATCATTCTTTAAATTATGTCTTCTATTCATTCTCTAAGAAAACACAAAAAATATATTTAGTTTATATTTAACTAAATTAATTAACTAAAACATTATCATTTCAACATTTTGCGAATTAAATTGCTTATTCCTTTTATCTACATACAAATTTTCCCATTGTAATTCTTAATATTTATATGTAATATTGTATTGTCTTACTATCTATTTATAACTCACACACTAACGCGAAAAGGGAACTCTATATGAGTTCCCTTTTCTATTGAAAATAAAAAAACAGAAATATAGCATTATGCTAAATCTCTGTTTTTCTTCTAAACCTTATTTCTCATCTAAGAATTTAAATGTATCTTTAAATTCTTTATCTGTTACTTTAATATCCGCTTCTTTCAATAGATCATTGATTACTTGTTGTTTCCATTTACCTGTCGCATCTTGCAGTCTTTGTTGTTCTAAATCTTTTCGAATCGTATCTTTTACTTCATCAAATGGTTTCAATTCTTTTTTATCCGTCACTTTTATTATATGATAACCATAAGATGTTTTTATTGGTTCACTTACTTGTCCTGCATCTAATTTATACGCAGCTTCCTCAAATTCTTTCACAGTTTGACCAGGAGCAAAACCAGCTATTTCTCCGCCTTGTTCCTTTGAACCAGTATCTTCCGAATATTGTTTCGCTAAAGCAGTAAAATCTTCACCATTATTTATTTTCTCTTTTACTTCTTTCGCAGTTTTTTCATCTTTCACTAAAATGTGACTTACCTTCATTTCAGGTTTATGGTTATCTTTCACATCTTTATCTGTGACAGTCGCTCTAATCGCTTTCTCAAGTGCAATTTCTGGCTTCATTTTCTCTTTTAGTTCATCTTCATTTTTTAACCCTACTTGCTCTAAAGCCACTTCAAACTTGTCACCCATTTGTTCCTTCGCTGCGTCTACTTGTTTTTTAGCTTCTTCATCTGAAACTTTATATTTATCTAGCAATGCCTTATTTAACATCATTTGAGATAAAGTACTTTTTCCATATGTTTGCCTTAATTCTTTACTTAACTCTTTCTCTGTCACGTTTCCTACTTTTGATGTTGCAACATTTTCTGAGGAACCACACGCAGACAATGCTAGCGCCATACACGTAATAATAGTTCCCATAAATAGCTTATTCTTTTTCAATTCAAATACCTCACTTTGATAATTGTATATTAGGAACTATACAGCGCTATTGTGAAATTAATGTGTTTTCCGCAAGTATTTCTCTTCATGTAAGCTTTATTAAACACTAAAAGCTAGCATGAAGCCGGTCTTTTAACATCATTTAATCTGCACATGTTCTTCTTTGATCCATTTGTTTCCACCTATATCTACATATCCATCCTGACGATTCCAAATACGATAAGGAATTTTCCCATCGACCGCACCTGTATCATTCCCGTTTGGTCCATCGTACGTTCTAATTTCATATCCAGGTGTGTATTTTGAGTATGCATAATACCATTGCACATTAAAATGCTCTAACTTAGCCCACTGTTGTTCTCCACCTAAACAAATCATATCTTTTTCGCCACCTCCCCAATAACCTTTATAGATTATATATGGGATTTTTTTCGTAAGTCTTCCTGTAAACTGTGGATTCGCAGGATTCTCATATAAATTAATACCGTATCCATCATCATATTTTGAAACTGCAATACCAATTCCAATTGGTTGCTTACTATCTCCAATACTAGATTGATTTGTTTGATTTGAACCTATAAACCAAGAAAGATTTTTATTCCCAATTAATTGATTTAAATCACATTTTCCAATACCAGGAACATTTCCTGAATCAGTATATTGCCAAATATCACAAGGATATGCTGGTTTATTCCCTCCGTAACGAGGAATCCAAATAAAATCAGCATCAATATTGCGAGCTCCAAATGATACATAAGTGTGATGTCCTACATATAAACCAATTTTTTTTGCACCTAATCGGCGTAATTCATCAATAAATGCTTGAGTCCCGCCTTGCATATCTACCATTGTTTGAACTTCTACATCTGCCACCCAAAATTTAGCGTTTTTATCGCCTCGATTCCAAAAATCTTGCGCTTCTTTTTTTGCATCTGAAATAGATATAAAGCGGCAAAACGCATAATTCCCAAATGGGATACTACGCTTCTTCATTTCTTTCACATAACCTTGATACATAAAATCGACCGTATTCGAACCATCTTGAACTCTAGCAATAACTAAATCTAGCTGAGGCGCTGCAATATCCCAATTAATATTTCCATTCCATTTCGAAATATCTACAATATAACCCATTACTAATCAACTCCTTTTTATTATCTTATTCAAAGCTTGTATTATTGTTAGACTCATATGCCTAATACACACTCTCCATAAAATAAATAAATATAATCTCATCATTTTTTCAAAATATAGAACCTATCTAGAATATTTTTCTTTAAATTAAATAGACAAATTTAACTTTCTTACTATTAATATCAGGATAAAACTATAACTAGTGTGCATACTATATGTAAGCTATTTTAGCTTACACTCATGACTGACCTCCAATATTTTTCAATCTCCCTGTAACTAGGCAGCTAAATAATAAAAGCTGTCTAGTTATTTTTTCTTTATGTACAAGAAAAAGACATTTTCGATTCAGGAAAATGTCTTTTCACATTTTAATAATACAGTTTTGGTGTTATATCCTTATTTTGTATATTCCCTTCACTAACAAATCGTACATCACCAGTGCTTGTAACGCAGCTTGTAGAAAATAAAATAGGGATATCGCACACAACGTCGTTCATTACATCATGAAATACATTGGCAGCAACACCTGTAAACGTTTGGCAAAGGTTTGAAATATCATCGTTAAAAAATTGAATAACTTTCGCAGCAAAAACTGGAAAAATAACATTCGCTCCACCTGGTAGCTGTGGTTGTACAACAACTTGTTGAAAATAAGGATTATTTTCTAATGCTACTTGAAATAAATGTGCAATTTCAAATGCATCTAGTGGACATGGAAGCGGATTTACAATCACACTTTTTTCGTTACTAACAACAACCGTTACACTTACATTTCCAAATTCCACGAAAGGTTTTAGAAGCGTAGCTAATGCTATCGCTTTTTCATCGCTCATAGCTTGTACTAAAATAATAAAGTTCCCACCAACTGGAATAAGCGGACCCACTGTTACAGTCGGATCAGCACCTATAGAATTTTTAAGCTCATTAAAATACGTAATCCACGGTGGTGAAAGCTCAACTTGTACATTTTCTTCCACTCTTTCATTCTACCTCCTTATACAATTCTCATTATCATAATATGTAATGATTTTTAAATTGCATAAGGCATTTATATTATTTTTCTTACGTTCGCTATTTATAATAATGAAGCAATTTAAGAAAAGTATGCTATGTTTCTTTCCAAACTTCAAGTATTATGCTGGAATGAGATTCCATGTACCAATACGGCATCTATAATAAGCAACTACACTAAATTTACATATTGTATTTATATGTCTTCATAATCAAAAGAAGATTAACACATAACCTTCTATACTAAGGAGCTGATTTCATGAAAAAAAACCTATCGTATTCAAAGTTCCCCCAAACTCAAAATTAAAATTACATTCTTCGGTCCTTGCGAAGAAGTAATTACAAACGTATCTTTAATTAATCAACTACTCACCACTAACTGCCAGACTGTATCTCAATATCCAGACTTCAAGAAATATATAACTGAAGTCCGATCATTATCAAATTGTTAATCATATAATTTGTGATTTTTCATTTCGAACCGTTCAATAATAAAAAAATAGAAAGAGCCGAATCTTTCTAAAGAAACGGCTCTTTTTTCATTTCACAAAACATAACTTCAATAAAAAACTAAAATAACTCATTAATTGATATTCTATTGATATTTCGTTGATATTCTACACATATTAATGAAATAAGCATATATTATCGTATGGAGGTACTCCACTCATAAAACCTATCTTTCTTTTGAGTATACTTTATTTGTATGCTCTTTTTTTATTCTTTACTTACCATTACCCTGTTCATATTTCCGAAGATCCCCCATACAAACATTAAGTATTTCAAAAAATCATCTTCTTATTAATCGCTATGAATATAAGTTTAACAATTTATCTATAGCTACATTTTCAGCATCACTTAAATCGACAAAATATTGAAGTTGCCATAGTTGACTCTTCTTAGCCTGATTACTAACAGGTTTATCCCAAATAGGGTAAATCCTCATAGCCATTTTCCCTTTTTGGTTTTGAGTTTTTAATATTTTTTCTTTTAGAAGAATCTCTTTTGGAAAAATAAATTGTCCTAGTTTATTATCCGCTATACAAGTAATAACTAAAAGATTAGGAGCCGAATCATAAGAAAATGCCTGATTTTTCATGGAAGCATCCTTTTCCCAAAAAGAAACAAATTGTCCAATCTTATTAGGCGTAATTTTTGATACTCTAAATCGTATACTTCTATTATTTAGCTGGAATATCCCTCCTGCATATTCTGAGTTTTGCTTTTCTTCTTTTTGGTTAGTAACGAATAGATTATTAGGTTTGTAAATCATTTCATCTAGTTTTCCAACTATATTACTAAAATCAATCATGTAAACGCACCTTTTTTATTTTTCAGTATACCAAGAACATTCGTTCTTGTATATCAAACTTAAACTTTAATCAAAAACCACTGTAAAGATACTTAAACGAATGATAGCTTTGTATCGTCTTTTCAAAGATTATTTTATCTACTCCATCCATAACTTCAAATTTACTTTTATAATACTTATTACATATACTATTCCAATTTTTCGCGTTATTTATTATTATATTAACATATCAACAAAAACGAGGTACATATTACATGACTCAATCCAAAATTGACTTTGGCTCCATAGAGCACCCTTTCTTCCTATTAATTTTATATCTTATCGCAATTCTTTTAACACTCGGCATTACATTTAGTATATGTCATTCCCTTTTACTAAATTTAAATGCACCGAGTTGGGTAGCAAAACTATTATCTATCGTATTAACTCTAGGTGTTGCTTATCAAGTATTTATGAACTTATTTTAATATATTACCAATTTAACACCTTTAACTAAAAGGCCCTACCATAAGGTAGAGCCTTTTTTTAAAAAATAGTCCATAAATCACAAACATCTCTTTTATTTTATTGGAGATGGGAATCTTGCGGCTTCAAAATGCGTACTAATAAATCCTGGATCGTTTTGTATAATCAGTCCATCTACATCACTCTCAGCAAAAATTTCAACTACATCTCCTGCATGTAATTCAAGTATTGTTGAAACAGCTACGACATTTGCAAAATTGGATGGACCAAAAAAGTCATTATCTATTGCTATAGCTGGATTACCATTTATCCGAATTTCTACCCGCGCTCTATAATTCGCATTACTATCGTTAGGTGCAAAGCTGATTGTACCAATAACAGAGTAAACTCCTCTAGTCTCCGGAATAAAATCCGAAGTTGTCGGGTTATATTCATTTGCTAAATCAAATTGTTCATCTTGGAATAATACTTTAACAAAAGTATTTGCAGTGACATTTTGATTTACTGTACTAACCGCTCTAAAAGCAGATGCCCTTACAAGCTTATGCTCCTTATGATCGCAAGAACAGTCATCATATTTTTTACAGTCCTCTCTTCTCTTTTTACAACAATCATGATTTTTCTTTTTGTACATATATATCGCTCCTTTCTATTCTATTACTGCATACTATGCATGCTAGACTTGGAAAGTTTGGACGAGCTTTTGCTACTATTAATGTAAAAAAACTCCACCAAAAAGCGGAGCTAGTAAAAATTTATTCTTCTTTAACATTTATACAATTGGAGATGGAAATCTAGCAGCCTCAAAATGAGAACCATCTTCTGTACTACTAATAACCCCTTCTATACTACTTTGTGCAAAAATCTCGACAATATCACCTGCATGTAATTCAAGTATTGTTGAAACACTTACTGCATTACCAAAATTTATTGGACCAAAAAAGTCGTTATCTATAGCAATTGCCGCATTTCCATTCACACGAACTTCTACACGCGCTCTGTAATTTAAGTTTGTATCATTCGGAAAGAAACCAATCGTTCCAATTACGGAATAAACACCTCTAGTCTTCGGAGTAAACTCTGATATTGCCGGGTTATATTCATTCGCTAAATCAAATTGTTCATTCTGAAATAATACCTTTACAAAAGTATTGGCTGGAAGATTTTGATCAACTGTATTTACAGCCCTAAAAGCAGATGCCCTTACAAGGTTTTTCTCCTTATGATTGCAAGAACAATCATCACATTTTTTACAACAATTATAATGCTTCTTTTCATACCCCTTACAATTGTAATAGTAAGACATAAAAATCTCTCCTTTCTAAGCTACTCCTGCATACTATGTATGCTAGACTTGGAAAGTTTGGACAAGTTGTTGCTATTACAAAAAATAAAAAGGCCCCACCATAAGGCAAAGCGCTCGTTTAAAATGTTGCTTATTTCATTAGTACAAAACATTAGGTCTCACCAACTCAGATTTTCAGAGGCAAATGCCTCCTCCATGCAATCTAATTATTAAATAGGTTTTTTGGTTCAATGGGATATGCAATATTTCAATATTCCTTTATTATCGTTAAGTTGTTAACCCCTCTTAAAATCCCTTTAAAATCAACATTCCTTCTATGACAAATACTCTTTCATCCTTTACAATTACCTTTAATATTCCAATATTATTATTGTAAATTATCGATCTATACAAACATATAATTTTTGTGTATTCTATGGACAAGGATTAAGGTAAGAGTTACTCTTTGCCCTTTTTCATAATTTTTTATAGTAAAGTGTCTAAAATTTATAGACGGCTGGCAATAAATTTCGCCAAATTCTTATCGTCATCTTTCATATCTTCTTGATCTGCGTTTCAGTAAATCCTTTGTATACCGCAAACACTTCTGCATTTGGACCCATTCTTATTGTCCTCTTTTGTACACGATAACTATTTTGTTTAAATTCTCCTTACTTTTAATTAATATTTCTTAAAATCCAAATAAACAGTTGTATAATGTAGTTAACCAATTATTAGGAGTTTTTAAAATGTCAGAAACCATAATAATCTGCTTATATATTGTTTTCGGTATAAGTGCAATATTCGGCTTGATAAAAGAATTTCAAAAACCAGAGAAAAAACATTCTATGATTTTATTTGAAATATTAATTTTAATAGCAGTTATATTCACTTTATATAGGATATTAATCTAAAACATATAATGAAAATAATTTTAAGTCTAAGGCAGTTAGGATTCCCTAACTGCCTTAGACTTAAAATGATGCGATTTTTAGAATTTAATTATAACGGTCCACATTTCGTTTTCTCGTTGTTTTGAGGCTATACTGATTGTGTATTGAACATCTACAAAAAATCTCTGGCGAAAAAGAGTGATACAGTAATGTCTATACTTACTACAATTTACTTTGTCCTACATATGACAACACCCTCATGTGGATTCAGAAGTTTGACACATCTGAAGAAAAAGCTTATAAAGAAAAGTGAAGTTCCATTGTTTTCACAATCTAAAACATACATAACTTCATAACTCAAAACAAAACACTTTAAGATTGTGAATAAACATGTAGAACATAGGTGGAAAAATTACTAAGTTTACAAATACGAATTGTAAATTTAAATTCGTATTATATTGAAAGGAGTTTTAAACATGAAAGAAATTAAAACAGAACAAGAATTCAAAGACATCATCGCAAGCGAGGAGCCAGTAGTTGTTAAGTTCTTTACTACATGGTGCCCAGATTGCGTAAGGGTGAAGTAGTACGTTTTATGCATTGTTATGCAACGTTAATAATCATTAATATATAAGGGTTTAGAGGACATATCAGCGACCATTTCCCTCTTATCATTACTAAGAAGTATTCGTTTAGTTTGCATTATCGTTTGCAATCTGGTTTGCAAACTTGTTAGCACTTTTTTAAATTTCTTCTATTACATACACCTTCACAAAAACATCATACCTAGCTGCTAACTCTTCAAGTTTCTTTTCTCTGTATTTTGTTACCGTAAAGAAATGAATCACTGGCATTTTCCCGTTATATTTCTGTTTATATATTTGCGTGAACTCTTCGTACTTTTTTAACTTCTCTTCATTCACTTTCATTTTCTGCGAACGATCTACTTCGACTGCATGGAGAATACCATCTTCATTTCGATACTTCACATCAGGAATGATTCTTTTTTTCTCACCATTTTTTTTGTAACGGATTTCGGTTTCTATTTGCCAATCATCAGGACAATATAAATTCAGCCATGTGAGGTGGTACAGTAAAACTGGAACACAGTATAGAGATAAATTATTCTATATGAAGAGGTGTTTCAGATGAAAAAACAGTATGATGAAATGTTTAAAAGACAATGTGTTGAATTGGTGATCAAAGAAGGTCGTTCTATTTCAAGTATCCAGAGAGAATTTGACTTGGGTAACGGAACTCTAAATGTATGGATTAAAAAATATTCTACACAGATTTCCTCCTGTGAAAGCAATGAACTGGAAGAACTACGTTCTTTACGAAGAGAAATCCAGGCGTTAAAAAAGGAAAATGAATTTCTAAAAAAGGCGGCAACCTTCTTTGCCAGCAACCAAAACTAACACGCTTTCAGTTTATAAGACAATATAATCAAATATTTGGAGTGCGCTGGCTTTGCCATCGATTACAAGTGTCTGTTAGTGGTTTTTACGACTATATTCATCGTAAACCCACTGAAAATCAGAAAAAACGTAAAAAGACAGCGGCTTATATTGTCATGCAATTTAAATGTTTAAAAGGAAGAATGGGGTATCGAAAGTTGTACCGTTATCTTGTAAACAAGGGAGTCAAGGTTACGTTGTCACAAGTAAGACAAGCGTTATGCAAAGCCGGCTTGCAGTCAAAAGTTGTCACTTATTATAAGAAACGAAAACAAGAACACCGTACATTTCCCAATGTATTAAAGCGATCCTTTAAACCTGGTAAGAAAGACATACCAACTGTAGTATGTGATATTACGGAATTCCGTTTGATGAATGGGATGAAAGTATATTTTTGTGCGGCATTAGATATTAGCACCCGACGGGTGCTTGGTTATTCGTTAGATACTTGTCAAGATGCTCAATTAGTAAAAGACACAATTCAACAAGTAAAAAACACATATGGGAAACGAGAAAACATATTATTTCATAGCGATCAAGGATCACAATTTAGCAGTTACCAAGTGACTGATTTTTGTAAACAGCAAAAAATTCAACAAAGTATGTCCCGAAAAGGAAACTGTTGGGATAATGCAGTAATAGAATCTTTCTTTAGTATCTGTAAGCGAGAATGCTTACATGGAGAAAAGCTCATTTCCCTGTCCCAAGTGAATCAGTTAGTAGCTGAATTTATTTATATGTACTATCATTCTGTTCGTCCTCATTCAACATTAAACGGAATGACTCCTTATCAATATTCAAAATCAATTGCGTAATCTAATTTGTGTTCCAGTTTTTCTTGACCAGGTCACACTTCTGACATATTCTCACCAAAGGCCATTGCTTCATATGAGCCAACGCACGCTAAAGATTGTGACTTTGCATTTTTACGCCCTACTTGCCAATATGCCTTTTTAAATCGACGTAATCCTGTATTTCGGTGCACCCATCCATAAATATTGCTAAATACAAAAATTTGTATCGAATGTGGTTCAATTCTCTGACCTGCTAACTTTCCTTTTGTATGTTTAAAAAGAGACATCCACTTTAGGAAACGAAGTGCTTTTTCTTCTTTAAAAACATATGGAAAATCTTCAGAACCTTCACGTTCAATATCTCTTAAAAATCGTTTACAAGCCTGTTTATGCTTCTGACAAGCAACAACTTCATCATTCAGTACATCATCACAGTAGTCCAACATCCATTGTCTGATCATGTTATACGTCAAACTCCTTTTCTACATTGGTTTTGGGACCTTGTTTTATATTTGGAATGACTATTTTTGCTCTTGCACTTGGAGTTAACCCTAGTTCAACCTCTAGAGCTTTCATTTGTTCATGAAATTGTTTCTTCTTGGTAAGTAATGGATGTGCAACCTTATTCGTCTCAGCCGCTTTGTTCGTATATTCGACCATTAGCCCTTCTTCACGAACAATCTTGGTGGATTCTACATAGTCTGAATACGCATCACAGTACCTTGCTAATGCATTTACATCTATGTTTGTAATGACATCCAAATCCAATAACTCACCCGCAATTCGTTTAAATTCTTTCTTTGCAATGGAATCTAACCATGTTGGTGGTTTTACCTTATCCTTTTTGGCTTGTAACTTTTTTTCAGCCACTAACCTTTGATCGATTTCTTCTTTTGTTAGTCGGTTTGTATTTCCTTCTAATAAATGTAGATGAATCGGTTTCGCTTTTCTTCCTATGAGAACCCCCTCCTTCAGCCGAACCCCCTTTTATGGAATAAAACGAACTTTTTACACGGAAAGCTAAGCGGCGGTCTCCAAGGAACCGCCTTTTGCTTTTTTTACGACGGGGGTATTTTCGTCCGCTTTTAAGACAAATTTATCCGTGATTTTATATAGATGCAATGTTATCCTTATACTTGTAACTTGTAGTTACATGCAGTTTCCCTAAACAAGTATCCTGGAGGCCCTAGACTCATTCTAGGGCCTCTTCCCGTTTATCCAGAGTGATTGATATACTTGTACGCTTTCCTCCTTTTTAGTCATCTTCTGTATTTCTTCTCGTCTTCTTTTGTTTTCTTGTTATGACAAGCATGACAAAGTGTTTGTAAATTATTTGGATCTAACCGCCTTAGCCAATCCACAAGCAACGGAATGGCATGATCTACTACATCTCCCATCTTAATAATGCCATTCATTCTACACTGAACACATAATCCATAATCTCTACGATAAACAAACTCACGCATAACTCTCCATGGTTTGGAGTTATAGAATGAACGTGAGCATTTGTTTCGAATATGTTTGTCATAATATCTTACGGTTTCTTTTTCCTTTGCGATATGTTTAGCACAATACTTATCCCGTGTTAGTTCATTGCAACCTAAGGACTTACACGGCTTAAATGGTTTACTTGGCACCTGCCATCCTCTTCCTCAATCGTTGCATCTCATCCTCAATAGCAAGATTCTTTTTATTAATCCGTTCATGGCACTTGATTATAGCCAATTGACACTTACGAATTTTATCATTCACATATGCAGCAACATGCTCATGGCCACAATGAGGACACGTGAAGTAACACTTCTCAATGCGATTACAAATCTGCTCTACGTGTGGTTGCATATCATAATCTTCATTACAGCTAAAACAATAAACTTGTATCTCCCCTCACTCCTTGTCCTTCAGAAATTCATCCACCGTCTTACTTAACACACTAACCATCGCTTCTCTGCATTGCTTTGGTGTCATATCATCACTTATTTCATTATGCAAAAATACGGCTTTTTCTAATTTCTGTGGATGAATATGTTCCTTGACTAATTCCAATCCGAGAATGTTATTAATTAATTTACCAATAATGACGGTTTGTTCTTGTTTGTTTAGTATCATTTGTTCTCACTCCTCTTCAAAAATAAAGTACCCAGATGGATACTTTCACTCTAAATCCTTATTTATTTTTTCAATTCTAAATACTGAAGGTACATGAGGTTGCATTCTTATATTAGACTCTTCAATTGCTACTATATACCGCGGATTTAAAGCAACTTGCATTTCGTTTCCTGTTTCCACATCTATATGAGGTAACACAACAAAAGTATTAAGGAATTCTCCTTCACCATTTACAAGTGTCTTTCCAATGAGGGAACCAAGCTGAATCGATACAATATATTCTTTCCCATTTGATAAAATAATCTTAGACAAGCTGTCCATCGATATCCCACTCCTTACTTTGTCAAAATGACCAATTCATCATATATTTTATATATACTTTATATGTCCATTTTTCATATCTATGCCTCTTTCTATCAAAATACATATAAACGTAAAAAGAGAGCAACCAAGGAAATGGCTGCTCTTGCATCATTTATATAGAAAGTAAGGTCTTTGGAAAAGCACTATCAATAGGTGTTGTCCTATGCTTCATTATATGCTTATTCTTAGAAAAAAGTTCTAGAAAACACATTATTTTGGTTTTAAAAACCATTCTTCTGCATATACTAAAAATGGTTGGAAAACTGACGCTGTCTACTGTTTATCTCAGACCCTTAACTTAGTAAACAGTTACAATCCATCTGTTTTCCTCCAACATTTCTTTCAGAAGGGTGAAGAATGCGAATGGATATCCCTTATCCCAAAACTAACCTACCACACATCTATATCTTCGCATTCTTCATTCCTTCATCCATACATCATTCACCCCTTACTGCCTTAATCCACCACCCCATTATAAATCCTATAAAACAGAGCACCTCCATAATAAAGTACTCTCTTCTAGTACAGCTTGTACTGCATTTACTTATTATTAAAAAATCACCCTAAAAACTTAATCTAACATTATGTATTATTTAGCCCCTCTTTCAACCGCTAAGCATATATGTTTAACTTTCCCGGTTATACATTCATGTCTAAAACTTAGCGGCTGAAAGAAGAGCAAAAGCTCTTCCGAATTACAATGGATGCCCGTAAATCTACTTATACATATATTGTAAAAATGGTTTCCGCCATCATTTACCTAATTTAAAATACCATACGATTCTATATTCAACTATCTGTTTTTTGTCCTTTATTAAAGAACATTTTCCCACCCTCACTACGATGCCTGCATGTTAAAATACATATACCCTAATTAAATTTCTGCGAGGACATAAAAACTCACTTGTCCTCCTACTCACTTACAGAGCTACATGATTTGTCTTATACAGACCATGTAACTCTCTTTTTTATATCAAGCTATAGACTTATCTTGCACATTAGCATTCTGTGAGAACATACGAAAAAAATTATAATTTTTTAATAACTTTATCCCTACTTTTTCTTTTCCTCCTTACATATAAAAATAACGATTACATTCTCATCACCATTATCTAAATTTCACCATATAATACTATTAATATAAATTACTTTTAAAGGATGAATAACTATGAAGTTCAAAAAATTACTCTTAACTGTCTTATGTTGCTCATTATTCCTAATTATACCCCCGATCAGTGTGAGCGCTCAAGAAGGACAACCTATCATTTCTGATAAAAATACAACGAATCCCTCTGTCTCTACCTCTCCTTTCTTTCCATCCATCCTTCCAAGTTTCCAAAAACTGCACACACCATCACCGGCGAATCTTCCTCAACAACTTATCATCGTCCAAACCTCCGGCAACTATAATCAACAAGAAGCCTCCAATATGATACAGCGTATTAGCAACATTGATAGCAAAACTCTATATGCTCTTTACCATAAAAATATTCATATTAAACTCATTAACTTTCCTATCACTTATTTACCCGAATATTCTTATTTAAGAGGGCAAATCCCTAGAGGCTGGGAAGGTACAGGCTCTACCTGGGACTCTGTTCCAGGTATTGGCGGAAATCCTGTTGTTGCTCGTATAGGATATAGTAATTACGGTAATATGCATACTTCAATCAATCTTGAACTACACGAAACCGCTCACGCTATTGATCGTTATGTATTCCAAAACATTAGCTATTCACAAGAATTCTTAAGGATTCATAGTCGTGAATATAATTCCTTTTCCAACAGTTCTTATTACTACTATCCAGAGGAATATTTTGCTGAAGCCTATGCATACTATTACTTGAATAGTTCTACCCATGAAACTTTAAAAACACGCGCTCCTTATACCTACGAGTTCATACAAAAACTACCTCTTCGTTTATAATTGTATCCATGCACATGTATTAGCGATACAACAATTTTTCAAGTCATTCATACCACATCAAAGATTCCCTGTTTACTCTAAATAAAGAAATAAGATGACAGAGTAACATTCTTTTTTGTAAAAATAATTACTACAAGAATTGGTATTTTTCTATATACAAAATAAAGAGCATCTTTAAAGATGCTCTTTCCACTCAACGGCTACATTCAATCTCGCACCATCGAAAACTGGTTTCGGATTTTAGATACCGTCATTATGAACCGTTTAGAATTTTAATAACAACATCGTGAGTTGTGTTTTCCGACACTTCCCACTGTACAAATATAACACGTTAATTCCAAAATAATCGACACATTTTCTGCCAAAAAGCGGTCATAACTCTGCCAACATTTTTCATAGTTCAAATTTTTCCACAGCACCTGTTAATTCTACTGGTACACCAAATATACTTTTTTTCATTTCTGTCATTTTCTTTTTAATAATCCAATGTGGATAATTCAACTCTTCTAGAATATTTCTAAAATAAGTTGGATTCAGCTTTAACATATCAGGATTTCTTCCCGTATTCCTTTTATATTTAATGATTACTTCTAATAGTTCTTCATTTAACATGAATCACAATTACCTCCCCTTACAGTTTATATTTATGTATATACACCATCCGATTTCTCGATACCTGCAGTTACCCATATCTTATATTGTGTGTAACTGCCCCCTTCGCTGAATCCCTTGCTATCATTGATTTTATTTCACTTTCTCTTTTGAGTTACACAGTACGAACTTTATGAGTAACTGTATACATTTAAAAAGAAAAAGCAATGATTAGATTTTAAACCTAGTCATTGCTTTATCCATCGCATCTTGATTAACCCCTATATAACGTAACGTGACCTTCTCTGACGAGTGATTGAATATCTCCATGAGTAATGCTATGTTTTTCGTTTGCATGTACATATGATACCCGTACGTCTTTCTTAAAGTGTGTGTTCCTATTTCATCTAATCCGAATTCTGCCGCTGCTCCACTTAGTATCTTATATGCCATGCTACGACCAATAGGACGATTCTTACCTTGTCTACTTTGTAATAGATACTCATTATCTTCTCTATCTTCAATAAACCACTTAAGTTCTCTTTTCAGTGATGCTGTAATTTGTATTCGTTTTTGTTTCCCTGTTTTCTTTTCTCTCATAGAGATATGGCTGCCTTTGACATCTCCTACTTTCAATTTCAAAATATCTGAGATTCTGAGACCTGTATTAATGCCCATAATGAAGAGAATGTAATTACGCAAGCTCTTTTCCTTAAAATACTCTTTTAGCTGCTGTATTTGCTTCTGGATCACGTATTGGTTGAACAAAGTTCATAGGTCATCTCCCCCATAATTCTTCTTTATCTCATATACTTCTAATCCGAGTGCAAACGCTAATTTATAAACACTCTCGCTTTCCAACGTCCATATGTACGTTCTGCCATACCAATTTCGTTATAAACCATATAATCATATACACATTCTTCTTCTAAATAGCGCTTGTTAATAATATCCCTTTGAATTTTCCCAGCATATCCATTTCCTAATCGGCTTAGAAACTGATCAATACGAAAAGACATCTTTTTCAACCATTCTTCTCTTTCCTGTTGCTTTATATTTGCTAGAGCAACATCTTCTAACGGTTTCCCTACATCATTTTGTTGGACCATGATATCTTACTTCACAAGAAGGAGTGACTTTCATTTCTTGACGAATCATTCCAAACTGTCTATAAATACGGACTTCTTCAAGAACACCTTCCAATTCCTTTTGCGTTGCCGCTCTATCGATTTTTGGTAAGAAAGATAATTGTTTAGTCATGTAAGACCACTCCTCGTATTTTTTAATTACTTTTGTCTTAAAGCTCCACGTCTACGTTCATAACGTGGCCCATGCATCCCCATTAAATCTTCAATTTCACGAGTGCTTAATTCCTCTTTTCGTTTTTTCTTCTTTTCTTGTTTTGATTGCTTTTTCCACTCACGTAATTGATCTCTTAGCACCTTCATCTCCCCATTTCCCTTCGCAAAATAAAAAGGACACCTATTCCTAAAACAGCTTTAATTGCTGCTTTAATGAATTGGTGTCCTCTAGTTTTCTAGCCGGACTATATTCTATTTTCATTTATTTGATGATACCAGCCCGAACAAAGATATTTCTCCAAACTTTGTTGACTTGTTGTTTATCAAGGGCTGTCGCACGACGAGCGATAGCTTTTCTTATTTTCTTTTTCTTTGCATTTGCCATTCCTCTCTCATCCCTTTCATACAAACGTATCTCATTTCCATTTTTGAGCGTTTTACTCCTTTTGATACCTATTACATTCAAAAATAATCTAGACGTGAATTGTACCTATTTTATAAATTCCTTTTTCTCCACCAAAGGATTATTTTATTAAGTTTTTCACAAGCTATATCTTCGGATTTTCAGAATCAAATGAACCTCTAGACACATACACCATATACTAATTTAAATACTTCCTAAGAAAGTAGGTGAAAGCTATGCCAGCTATTCTTGGAAACCTTGTCGTACAAACCAGTAACGGTTCTTTCAACTTAGGCGATTTTTATAACGTTTCTCCAAAAGCAAATACAAAATCTTATAATGGTTCAGGTTCATCAAATAATGCTTTTATTACCAATAACTTTAGCGGTGTTAGTGCGACAAATACATTCGATTCTGATGTTGCAGATCAAGATCAAATAGTATCAAACTAAAATTTCCCACTCCCCTCTCTCCTGAATAAAACCCAATATTCCGTCAATAATATAGATAGGCTGTTAGCCAGAACTCATTTAAATGTCCCTACTCTTTCTCCGATCCCCACGGAGAACCGAGCAGTTAGCTTTTGCTAGCTGCTCTTTTTAGATTTCGTCTCTCATAATCAAATTCAACCTCATAATTACCTGGTCCAAAATTCCTAATTGTTTATTAACGCCATCACGATATTCTTCACTATGAATTTTTGAAAAGCCATTTCGGACCCGTTTTAAATTGGATGCTCTTCTTTATAAATCATTAATAAGTTGGTTAACTTCTTCAGATTTCAATCCGCTCATCCTTTTCTATTCAAATAACGCTTTTGTTTGGTTTTAAATACTTTCATTAATCTTATCGATAAGCTCGCTTAGCTCCGTTAATGTTTCCATGTCTGATGTATTATCTGCAATCTCTTGTAACTTTGTAGATAATGCTAATAGGAAATCAGTTGATGCATGCATCTTTTTCACTCTCCGATTCTTATAAAATTCAAATTTGATTATATTGTTTTCTTAGTGCTCTCCCTCCAATATTGCTGTAAAATCTATTATTGGAAGGAGGTGGAATATATGGTGATTATAAATATGCTCGATGGTGAAAAAATTGAAATCCATGAAGATACTATTTTAGTTGGAATCAACAATGCTCCACGTACTGATAAACCAAACGAACAATTATTTTACCTTCAGCAAATGTACATAGGTAATGTGCAAGGCGATTTTGAAAAAGAAGGTTCTGCAATAGCTACTTTAGATGAAAGATTAGGAATTGGCGGATTCCTGCTTTCACATGACATGTTTTCAATTGGTGACGACAGTGATGCAACTTTATATCTTACATCAGCTGTTAAATCTATCAGCGTAGTCTAATATTGTGCCAGCGTGCTAGCTTATGAGCTAGTACGCTATGTTCTTTTTCTAACTCCTTTAACCAATCCATGCATTTATTAGTAAATTCATTTCTTGCCTTTACCTCATCTTCTAGTACAAGTACGGACACATATCCTTCAGACTCATTTTTATACTGAACTTCGGAATATACACTTCTATAATGATCGTTCATTTGTGGAACTTGTCCATCTAACGTTTTTGCACGAAACACTTCAATCATTTTCGTTTTTTTCATTTCTTACCACCCTTTATTTAAAAATCTATATTTAACATTACTTCACATCGACACGTTTTTGACTAGCTTCCCTGCTAAATCCATCTGGATATCTTGTTGCTAATTTTGCGATATTCATTTGAGCAATATCTTCTAATGTATATCCCATTTCGTGGGCCATAATGGAGATATAGTACATAATGTCCCCCAACTCTAAAGCTAATTTATGAGTATTCCCGTCCTCTTCACCTGGACAATGAGCTGGCTCGAATCTATGACCATGAAAAATAGCTTTTTTTACAATATCCGCAACCTCACCAGATTCTCCCGTAAGTCCTAATGCTGCATTTAAAACACATCCACCGAAATCGTTATTTATATTCCATGTGCGTAATGTTGCTTCTTGGTATTGATCTAATTCAGAAATTTGATTGAAATTCATTGCCGCTTGTACTTCCTTTGATTTACTGATTAATTTTGTTACTTCAAATGCTCCATTTTTCATTGCTTTCATTTTGTTTTCCCCTTCCTATTTAGCAAATCCCTAATCCTATCGGACGATTTTTAATTAAATCCTGATCAGCTTGATCTATTACAAGGAGCGCCACCTCCGCTTGGTGCCTCCTTAACGCTTTTGCCATCTTTGGTAAACTCATACCTTGACTCCACATTTCACGAAAACGAATTACATCTCTTTCATCCCAAATGAAGTTAGCTTCCTCTAAAGCGATGTATATCTTTAACCTTGATTCCTTCATCGCTTCATGGTTTCTTGCTACACTCATAAGCGAACCTACTTTCTAAAAGTGATTATTTTATCTTTTTAGTAAACTTAGTATCCACACGATCAACTCTCCCATTAATCCAAACTGCAACTTGCTCACCGAACCCGTTCTCCGGTGGATTGAATGCTGTAACATTTCCATCCTTCACTATTAAAAGCTTATTGCTACTAACATCAATTTCTACTTTTTTCATATATCCATCTCCCTTTTACTAACGCATGTACTCGACAACATCAGGCTTAAAGCCACTTCCTAAATAAATCCGTACTGGAATTGCTTCTTTTTTATCCCTTGCTGCCTTGCACAATTCTTCAGCTGTTTCCCAATTAAAAAGCTTATCTACAGCTCGTTGAAATCTCCAAATTGCCATTGTATATTGTTCAAAGATGTCATAACGATCATCTTGTTTAGTTGTGCGTGGTAATTCATCCGTACACTTAGCATTCTTGGGAACTTGGACACGCACATCAGCATATGTAACGCTTCCAGTTCCTCTCTTCACTTTTGCTTTCATTACATCGAACTCACAAATTGCTGGCTCTACATCGAAAATATTTAGTTGTTTAGCCATTTACCATCCCACTCTTCTCAATAGCATCCAACAACTCACTTGCACCTTTTTTGCTCAAAAACATCCTTCCGTCCAGTAATTCCAAGTTGGATTCAGACACATCACCTGTTACAAAGCATGATTTTTCTTGTTTTCTTAAAACCATGTTTTCCCCATCAACATGAAAGTCTAGTGCTGTACCTTCAGCAATCCCCAAAGTTCTGCGTAACTCTACTGGAATTACTACACGCCCTAGCTCGTCCGCTTTTCTTACAACACCTGTGTTTTTCATACCTTACTCCCCTTTAGTATTTTTATATTTGCTTAATATCTCATCCAACCGTTTCTGATTATCATTTTGAACTTGCTGTGGTTGTTGTATTGGTTCAGGTTCTTCTCGATGATGTAACCATTCTGGTACAGCTTCCGCTCGTTTGGCATAACCTTTACCAGTACGCTTTTTACTTTGTTGTTGTCTTCGGAATTCTGCTTGCGCTGCTTCTACATCTTGAATTGTTTTAAAGCCTTGTTGATGCCAATCTTTTAGAATCCCTTTTGTATAAGACCAATTACGTTTATTGTTTTCTAAGGTGATTTTCATAGCTTCTACTACTAAATCTTGATTGAGATCATCTACCCATTGATTTATTTCTTCTCCCATAAAAGGAGATATAACCCCGAAATTTTTCATATAAAAATCGATAGCCGGATTTTCTACTAATGAAAATGTTTCTTCTTCTTTTTCTTCTTCTTTTTCTTCTTCTTTTCTTCTTCTTTTCTTCTTCTTTTCTTCTTCTTTTCTTCTTTTTCTTCTTCTTGCCCCCGATTCGTATCACGGTTCGTTGACGTATCGTAATACGAATCGTTAATATACGTTTCAATTAACTTTTTAATGGATTTTTGCTCTATATGTTTACAAATTGGAATTAGCAAGGATATGTTCTTTACTGCTTTTAATTCTTTCTTAATTAAATCTTCCACTGGTTTGCCCGCTTTTTTCAGATTGTATTTACCCCAATTGAAAATCACTAATTCTCTAGTTTCATCATCGTACTTTATTAACTTGTGATATTCCTCAAATCGCTGCATTAAAGCCTTTATAGTCTCGTGTGAGTATCCTGTTTCGAAAGCCATTTGTTTTTTAGTAATTTGGTATACTCCAATTTGTTTAGTTTGTGGATTTGTTAATAAATATAAGAAGAAAAATTTATCCTCAGGCGTAAAATCCTCTTGCACCTTTACATCATTCCAAAACGATGTGTGAACTTGTCTAAATATAGCCATATTATTTGTTCCTCCTTTTGCAACCAACTAAAAAATCTATTTATTTTTATCCGCTTGTACTACTTACTGAATTCCCGTGATATACTTATAACAAGTGTTTTTTCTAAAGGGACCCATTGCAGTGGGTCTTTTCCTTTTGTTCTACATCACTCCAAGCCCATCTTTTGATTGGCTCATATGTGATGTATCCTAACCAGGCACTACAGACAATTAACATTCCGAATATTGATAATGATGTTGTATCTTCCACTAAATCACCTCCTTTTGTGCTTCAAGCCATGCTTCTAAGTCCTTTTGCAGAAAAAGTAGTTTTCGGCCTTCCCTAATCACCGGAAAGTGTGGGTGATTTGCTAATTCATACATTCTAGAAACTGCTATATTGAGATAAGCTGCCGCTTCCTTAACTCGCATTACTTTATTTGGTTGTGATTGTTGTTGGAATTCAGCTAAAGCTGCTCTAATCTCTTCTCTCACAACTTCACGAATAATTCCTTTTAACGATTCCTCTAAGTTCATAAATACACCCCCTACATCATCTTTTTATTTTCTGCTTGCTTTTCTATCCACTCGTAAAATTTATGAGTATTGATCATCCACCGTTTACCTTCTCTAAATGCCGGAAAGCCATCAATTTTAACAATTTCATACATTCTGTTCTTACCAACTCCCAAGATCTCCATTGCTTCCTCTAAAGTTAGCAAAGGCTTCTGTCTAACAACTTGTTGCTGTTGGTTTTGTAGTATTTCTATTAATGGTTGAATTGCTTTTGTTACTGCTTGTTGGATTTGTTCTTCAATTGTCATTTTCTTTTGCTCCTCCCCATTCAACTTAACTTTAGATTAAGCTGAGGTCAAAAAATTTTAATTGCATCTAGTTTAACTTTAAAAAACTCAGCAATTTTTACAATTAAATCATAATAAGGACGGCGTTTGCCATTTTCTATGTACCAATAATACACCTCGGTAATACCAACGGCTTCAGCTACTTCCTTACATGTGTATCCTTGTTCTTCACGTAGCTGTTTTAGAGTTTTCATTTGCAACTCCTCTCTTCCGTTTTTGTTGTTAAGTTCATAATAACTTAACCTTTAGTTAAGTTCAAGTCTTTTATTTAATTTTTTTAAGAAAATTCCCTCTTCCAACTTAACTGACAGTTAATATATAATGTCAGTAAGGTTATATAAAATAAAATGTGCATAATATAAAACAATATAAATAAATTTTGGGGAGCTTGGAATATGTTTAATCATGAAAGGTTAAAGTCGCTAATTGAAAAAAGAGGGGTTACTCAACAACAATTAGCTGATGCAATTGGTGTTAGCCATGTTTCTGTTTATAACTATGTTGAGGGAAAAAAACAACCAGGTACACGTACACTTCAAAGGATAGCTAATTATTTAAAAGTCACTACTGATTATCTGTTTGGATTATCTGATTCACCAGATTTAACAGTAGATCAAAATCTACATCTTACAAAAGAAGCTCAAGAAATTCTACAAATCATTAATAAATTACCTGAAGAGCAACGAAAAAAGGCACTGGAACAACTAGAAATGTTTGTGAATTATGAAAAATCTAAAGGGAATATTTAAAGAAAAAAGACTATCCGAAGATTAGATAGTCTTTTTTACATTGCTTTTTCTCTTTTAGGCTCACTCAAGCAGATAGATAATAATTTTTCCTTTGGATTATCTTCTTCTTGTAAAAGTAATAATGCTTGTTTAATCAGATTAACTTCCCCTTCTGTATTCTTCATCTTCTCTTATCCCCCTTATCGATTTTGTAATTTTTTACATAAATTTCTTTTTTATTCGTTCACCTAAAAAGGAAATTTCCTCTAAAACTACAAATGACATCGTCAATTAAGACGATGTCATTTTGAATATATATGTAATCTTTAATTACGTATCTTACCAACCGCCACCAGGATCAACCATCATATGTTGGACTACAGGTTTTAAATCGTTTGTACTAGGCTTTTCTTTCGCAGAATCAGTGTTCACAACCAATGTAGTAGCTAATAAAAGTGCAGGAATAATTGCAATTATTTTCTTCATTTTTCCACCTCTCCCCGATGATAATTATACCAATTATTCAAATTAAACCCAAGTGTATTTTCGGTAAATTTGAATAAAAAATATTCCCTGATTTTTGGCACATTAGAAGAGACTGTTTCATTAGCTCTTCTTTTTTAGCTCCTTCATATGTTAAAGCTAAATATGTAGTCTGTATGTCTGTTAATTTACCATTTTTCTCTTTTAATTGATTCAATAACTTTTTCGCTTCCACTCTGTTACCTTGTTTAATCCTTAAATATGCTAATTCACCTGGATGAACAACATCTAAATTACTAATTTCTTTATCATGATGAATCTTTAGAAATGACAATGTATGTTGTACCATTTCTCTTTTTCGCTTTATTCCATCAGTGTTACTATCTCCGATCACTTCTAAAGTCCTTTCCAAATAATACTTTGACGTCTCGTATTCACTCGCTGAGAAAACATACGATTCACCTAACTTTAAATACGCATTTACTTTCGGAAAAGAAAAAAGTTATCCCATTCAAGATCATCTAATAATTCCATACAGACATGTCTCGTTTCAACGACCTCTCCACCCTGCAATGAAGTAACGGCGGTAGCTTCTTTATATCGTAATTTAAAACATTCTCGAATATACTTATTTCTTATTTTATCAATTTTTATTTCAAGAGATTTCAATCGCTCTTTTAAAGCTGTAAAATTACCAGATTGATATTGTGCTTGGCATAATAAAATTTCAGTTAACACTTCCATTTCTGATGTTTTTATAGATTTACTCTCCAAGCTCAATGCTTGATGATACTGTGCGGCATTTAGTTCACCTATATACCGTTTATAAATAATTCGATACACATTAGCGAATTCTCTATTTTCTGATATTTTTGATTGCAATTCACTATTAATGATTTTATTTAAAAGATTAAATTTTCCTCTTAAAGTTAGATCTTCCATCGCTTCACGTAAGTTTTCTGATTTTGGTTTTGTCACTTCAATATAATCTTTTAACATGTTCTCTTGAACCTGCTTGCCTTTATTTAATAGGATGACTGTTTTGGAAAGAAAGCCAAAACTCATGTCTGTGTTACCTTTGAAGATTTTTGTAACGGTACTGGGCTTAACATCCCAATGATTTGCTAGCTTACTTTTCTTTATTCCAGCTACACACAATTCTTTTTCAATTTGATTTAGAGCTTTCCACATGTTTTGTCCCCCTTATTGGAACAAGACACACTTCCCTATCATGAAAACGCACCTTAATGATGAATTACATCTAAAAGCTGTGTTATACTAGCCGTATATGTTACACATAATTGTAACCGAAAGGCTCATGGCAAATGTTTTCCCTACTACAATTAGGTTAAACGGTGTTAAAGTGTCCCAGCACAATTACACACGCTATGGGTCTTTTTCGTTCCGTCTTATTATATTATTAAGAATATTCTACCACAAACAACCCAAACATCTATTCTCTCATATTCTGAAAATACTTGAGAAAGTTGAATATATTAATAAATACCTTATTTTTTAGCGGTTCAAATAAATTATGCAATATTGCATTTAAAAAACATTAACAGTAAATAACAAAGTTCGATAAAAACAATCACCACAATTATTAATTTACCTATCCATTAACACATGATGTTACTTTTTCTAAAAACACATATTTATTAAAATCAAACTTCATTCCTTCTTTCTTTATAAAAAAACATAGATAGCCTATCAAATTTCACTATTATTTAACAACAAATGAAAGCCCTCTCCTATAGCTAAATTTATTTTATATGGTAATATATAGCCATCGCTGATATGTCCAAACATGTAATTTTCATAGCAGCAAAATTACAACTAGACTTACACAACATGAATCAATATGAGATGAAGGAGTGTATACAGTGAAAGGGCATATTCGAAAAAGAGGAACCAAGTGGTCAATAATCATTGATATCGGACCTGATCCAGAGACTGGCAAACGAAGACAGAAATGGTTTTCAGGATATAAGACAAAAAAAGAAGCACAAGCCGACATGGCTAAAAAAATCGTAGAAATAGAAGAAGGCTCATATATTGAGCCCACAAAAATGAGAGTACGTGAATTTTTCCTTCAATATCTTGAAGCAAGGAAGATAAATCTTCGAGAAACCACGTACTACAACTATCGAAAACATATTAACAATCATATTATACCAAAACTCGGAAACATTCCAATGCAAAAATTAAAAGGTGTGGATCTCGAAAAATTTTATGCCGATTTATCTGAAGGTATGAAGCCTGTTACAGTTCGAAGTATTCACCAGATTATTCGCACCGCACTTGCTTATGCTATGAGACACGAAATTGTAAAAAAGAATGTTGCCGATGTAGTAAGCCCTCCAAAAGGCGAAGAAAGAACAGTAAATACTTGGTCAGAAGAACATGTACTTTGCTTTTTAGACAATGCAAAAGATAGCAGATACTATGTTGCATACCTATTAGCTATCACTTGTGAAATGCGTAAAGGAGAAATCTTAGGGCTACAATGGAAAGATATTGATTTTGAGAGACGGACCTTATCTGTTAAGCGTTCCCTCTCGCATATTACCAAAGAGTTTCATGAGCCTAAAACATCTTCAGGAAAGAGATTAATTGTTTTGCCTGAAATTACTCTGCTGGCTCTTCAAGAACACTTTCAGAAAATAACTGAAGAAAAAGAACGGTATGGTGATGGATATAATAATTATGATTTGGTTTGCCCAACCTATAATGGTAACCCTTGCAATTTCAGAAGTTTGACACAGCTCTGGAAAAAGCTTATAAAGAAAAGTGGGGTTCCTGATATTCGGTTCCATGATCTAAGACATACCCTGCTTTAACATTAATGTTAAAGCAGGGTATTCATCCGAAGATTGTCAGTGAACGATTAGGACATAAAAGAGTAGGTATCACATTAGACACCTACTCACATGTTGTACCAGGCCTACAAGAAAAAGCAGTCGAAGATTTTGCAAACAATCTATTTCAAAAACACTAATGTTTGCAATTACGGATTTTGCATAAAAATACTCGCATTTCCGTATGACAATGGAAGGAGTCAAAAACATGAGAGAAATCAAGTCTGACAAGGAATTCAAAGACATCATCGCAAGCGAGGAGCCAGTAGTTGTTAAGTTCTTTACTACATGGTGTCCAGATTGCGTAAGAATGGACAACTTTATCGGAGATGTAATGGAAGAGTTCAATAAGTTTGAATGGTATTCTATTAATAAAGATGAGTTCCCAAGTATTGCGGAAGAGTATCAAGTAATGGGTATTCCAAGCCTGCTTGTATATCAAAATGGCGAGAAGCTTGGCCACTTACATAGTGCTAACGCAAAAACTGAAGAGCAAGTTACTGAGTTTTTAGAAGCATACTAAGATTAAAACCCTCTGAAAAATATTTTTTAGAGGGTTTTAATCTTTTTTCACAATTATCTTTCGTAGTTGTTTCGTCATTTCTTCAGAAGTGTAGTATACAGTTTCTTCATGACCAATGTACATAATTACACTCCTTTCTCCTTCATCTCCGGGGTATAAATGTATACCCTTCGTATCACTATTTTCATATGTAATTAGTATATCGTATTGTGGTATTTCACCTCTTCTCTTTTGTTTTTTCATGCTATTAAACATATTATTAATTCCATTGATTATTTGTTTGTCTTCTATGTTTAGAAAATAATTTTCATTTAATCCACCGTAGCCATTAAAAGTAGATATGGATACTTTAGAAATATTATGTTCCTTCACATTTTCAATATTTGATGAATTACACCCAGTCATTATAAGAACAATACATAGTAAGAAAAATATTAGTTTTTTCATCACCTTACCCTCCCACCCTTTAATTGTAAATTAATCCCAATTAATTTAAAACCTAAACTTTGCACTTTACAACATATTTTTCCTTCGCGAAACTTTGTTATCCCCTTCTTAAAAAGCTATAAAACGTCAACAATGTTTGTATAGACCCACACGAGTTTCGTTTGATACTCTATGTATAGAAAGAAATTCCTAATAGAAAGGTGAGTGATTAAAATGGATTCTCTTTCTCATAAAGAAGCTGATAAAGGTGCTATTGTCAGCATTATGGCCTACATATTTTTTATCCTCTATGAAAATTATCATCAGTTATATTACCCTCTCTAGCGCATTACGTGCTGATGGATTGAATAACTTAACGGATATTGGTGCTTCTTTAGCAATATTAATTGGCCTGAAAATTTCTCGTAAGCCTCGCGACCCAGATCATCCATATGGGCATTCGCGTGCAGAACAAATCGCATCACTTGTTGCTTCTTTTATTATGGCAACGGTCGGATTAGAAGTTGTGATTAGTGCAATTCAATCGTTTTTAAATCCGAAACAAGCAGCACCTAATGTACTCGCTGCGTGGGTTGCATTATTTTCTGCCGTCGTAATGTACTTCGTATATAAATATACGAAAAAGATTGCGATTCAAACAAAGAGTAAGTCGTTAGAAGCCGCTGCAAAAGATAATTTATCAGATGCACTCGTAAGTATTGGTACAGTAATAGGTATTGTCGGATCACAGTTCCAAATGCCTATTTTAGACCCTATTGCCGCTTTAATTGTCGGTCTTATTATTTGTAAAACCGCATGGGAAATTTTCGTAGAAGCTTCTCATATGCTAACAGATGGAATTGACCCTGAAAAAATGGATGAATATGCTGATGCTATCGGGCATATTTCAGGTGTAGAACATATTGTAGATATTCGCGCTCGTATGTATGGAAATCAAACGTATGTAGATATTACAATTGAGGTTGATGCCCGAATGGATGTACGCGAAAGCCATTGTATCACTGACAATATTGAGGAAATGCTTCGAAAGAAATTCGGAATATACCATGCTCATATTCATGTGGAGCCCATGCAAAAAGAACCTATTATGACATAGGTTCTTTTTTGATGAACGCCTTATGAAATATAACACATAAAACGAGCCAGCTACCACCCGCTGCCCATCCGGCTAATATATCAGATGGATAGTGCACGCCAAGATAAATTCGGCTAACTGAAATAGATAATACAACAAAGCTCGCTATAAAAATAATCAGCAACTTTTTATGCAATGAAATACGATCTTCTGTAATTGTGACGTATGCAATAAATCCTAAAAAAGCAGTAGCATTCATCGTATGCCCGCTCGGAAAGCTATATCCAGTTGCCGTAACAAGCTGCGTTACATCAGGTCTTGCCCGTTCATACCATAGTTTGAGCATACTGTTCAAATAACGAGATCCGTAATAATTTATTGTTAGAAGTAATGCACTTAGCAGTTTTTTTCTAACGAGAAAATACATTACAAGTATAATGAGTAACGGGAAATATATTCTTTTTGAACCGATAAAGGACATCCAAGTAAAATAGGTTGTCAAATAATCGTTTCGGAAACTTTGAATAAAGTGTGCGACTACATTATCAATTTTTTCAATACAAGCGGTATGATACGAAAGTGATAGTGCGACAAAACAAATGAGTAATGTACAACTTAACAAGTATAAATGTCGATATCGTTTCACATACATAACCTCACTATGCAAAAAAATGGAGCGGTTGTTTTAGTTTTCCTCTCCATTTCTTTTTTATGCATAGTTTATTAAAAAATATAATTGTTAATTTTTTGCTGCATCGTTGGAATATCTTCGCTTGTTACTGTAAAGCGAATAACCTTCTCATCAAGATCAAGCGCTTCTGCGAATAAACCAGCCAATCCACGTGATTTTCTATCTACTTCCATAATAATTTCTAATCGGTCGTGAGCACTTGGCAAGATTAATAATTCTAATTCATCTAATTTCCCATAATACTCTCCGGAAACTGGAATAAACTCAAATTCTTGTGCAAATGGTACTTGCTTACGTAATCGATACGGTAATTCTTCGCATTCTATATGACGCGCTTTAAAACCTAATTGATTTACACCATCTAATACGCTGTTCAATAGTGCATTCGGCAACACTTGAATATAATCGCGGTCACTTGGATCAATACTACGTTTAATATCAAGACCTGTATGAACCCAAACCGTTTTCATACCAAGTGTTAGTGGCGCTTCAATTGGCATTGAAAACGAAAATGGAATTTCAACTTTTTCATTTGGCTCTACAGAAAATGGATCAGTTAAACGAACTCGCTCTAAATCATACGTTGCCGTTACTTTTTTATCATCCACTTCTCTTACATAAGACGTCGATAACGTTAAGTAAATGCTTTCAATTCGTTGGCTAACTGAGCCTCCAGTTATATGAACCTTTCCTACTATCTCTTCTCCAACTATATACTCATCTTTTTCAAGAACCGTATCTACTTTTGCACTACCAATACCAACGCTTGCTAAAAACTTTTGAAACATGGGGTCTCCATCCTTTCTAAAGCGTAAGCTACATCTTTTTTAAGATCTTGTACATTCTCATAGTATGGCGCTTTCATTTGTAACATTCGCATTAGCATTTCGCGATTATATTCTTCCAATACTAACTCTTCATACCAAGGTTTTTCTTTTTTTTCAGTTGATTCATAGCCAGCATACAGTAAAAATAATACGAAATGACCAAGCGCATAAAAATCGCTACGAAAGTGAACTTCTCGCATCAAAGCTTGTTCCCCTTCATAAGTTGTAGCTCTCTCATCACCCTCACCTTTCAATTTAGCCAATCCAAAATCAATAATACTAATTTGATTTTCTTTCATTAATATATTCGGAATACGTAAATCTCGGTGAATGATACCTTTACTATGAAAAACTGAAACAATTCCTAATATTTCATATAAAATTTTAAAAACTTCTCGTTCTTCATATACATGCCCATCTAATAAAATATAATCTTCGAAATTTTCTCCCGGCATATACTCCATCACAAAAAAGCTCTTTTTCTCCCATACGAAATGATCATATAGACTAGGAATTGCATGATGATTTAATGTTTGTAAAATCATTTTCTCTTGTTCAAATGATTTTCTACCAGACTCATATCTTTGTTTACTTTGTCTTAATTGTTTTAAGACTTTATATTTATTTATTTGTAAATCATTAACGACATATGTAATCCCATAACTGCCCATTCCAATTACCGATTCAATGCTATAACGTTCTGCAACAATTGTATTTTTTCGCAGTGGTCTATCAAATAAAGCTAGTATACGACGCCATTTCATCAACTACTTGAAAAGAAGCTTCGGCTTTTACGTTTTCTTTTATAATGATGATGCCCATAATCAGATGAACGTCGTTTATAATCGCTACTTGAATAAGAGCGCCCTCTATGGCGATAATCACTACTTGAATACGAACGATATTTTTTCTTTCCTAATAAAGAATCAATAATTTTTTTGAACATCCCTTCACCTCTTGTATAAAAATTTCTTTTAATTATACCAATAATTGTTGACTCTGTTTGTGACAAGTTTGTAAAGAGTAAAAAACGACGAGTTAAGCCCGTCGTTACTTTCAATCTTCCTCTTCATCAAAAACTTCATCAATCATGCATTTCTCTAATAAATACTCAAATGTAATATCTGCTAGGTCCTCAACTTCTTCTCTTTTTGGAACGTATCCTCTTTCAATTAGTTGCTCATAAAAAAACTCCGCAATCTCTTCCGTATCAATTACGACTTCAATTTCCTTCATGAGCATCACTCCTTTATTTCTGTTTTATGAAAAAATCTCAAAATTATGTATATGAGATTAGAAAAATAGTTTTTCTTTTTTATAGGTCATATCTTTTGGACGAGGTGCATACGATGGTAGTACAAGCTAGTACAAAAAAGGGGGAAATAATTATGGAATACCAATATGAAGTAGATCAAGAAGTAGGGCAAACAAAAGAAGAGTTCATGCATGAAGATCAATGGGCAGACTCTCTTATTAAATGGCTTTTTATTTTTTAATAATTGTAGGCATACCTTATACTGCATATGTTGTTGTTCAATTTATTCTCTCTTTCTAGTTAACTATTTTTTCTCTGTCAATTTAACTAAATAATTATGAACAACATCCATAACAATTTTGTATTCTTCATCTTTAAATGTATCGAATAACAAATGATAATCATTATAAATATCTAATAATCCATCAATAATTTCTTGGCGATTCGTCTTTACACTTACTTTTTTCGAATTGTTAATTGACTTCAACTTTCCTAAATCCAATTTATTCATACCAGCTTTATCTTGTTTCATTTTCTTCAAAATTGCATTTGCCGTTTGTGCATTAGCAAGTAATGTTAAATCCGATTCATCAGCTTCTAACCATTCACCATCCGTAATTCGTGACAATTCATATATAGTATCTTCCCATGCATCATTTTTATATCTCCATACTTCTGTACGAAAACCAACAATACGAAAAACGTCTTTATCATACCCAGTTACTTGCACGAGATCACCAAACGTAAAGTTATAATTTAATTCAATCCACTCTGTGTCGCCCTTTTTCATTTCTTGCTCTGTTACATGCTGCAGAGTTTGCTCTACATAAAATCCATCGTGATTATTTACTTCGTATACGTAAACTCCATCTAAAACCTTCATATTTGTAACTTTCCCAACGGTTCCATATAGCGTAATCACGACAATGTCCCCTACGTTGTATTTAGGTTGTTTTTTCCTTGCCATCTATATCTCTCCTTTTTTTAACGTCGTGATTTTGATAACAGTATATGCAACCTACATAAAAACGCTTATCACAGAAGCTTATATTCATAAATTTTTTCAATAAAAAAGTAGAATGTGTGTATAACTCAAAAAAGCTAGTATATATACTAGCTTTTACTTAACATTTATGTTCTAACAGCAAGGCGAACTTTAATAAAAAACATAAGAAATACTTCACTTTTTTAAAGTAATGTATTCCTTATGTTTTCATTTACGTAGCACTTCAATATCGTTATCTCTCTTGTATATATAAATCCCATGCTTCATCAAATATAGACATACTCTCTAGCATTCCACTTAACTCTAAATATGAACTAATTTCATCATAGTCTTCAGATTGCTTCGGAAAACTTAAATCATCATACATCGCCTCTGCTAAATCTGATATTTCATTTTTAAATAAAGCTGCACGGTGCTTCATCATATAATGGTAAAATGTCTTTTTCAAAAATATTCCCTACCTTTCTAACTTGGGTACATTATACAAGGCGAAATAGAAAAAAACCAGCATAAAAGCTGGTTAAAAGTCGAAATAATTCCTTTTTAATAGACGAGGTCTTCCCATCAACTCTTCGTACGTTAGTTGTTTTGGCAAATCTTTCGTATAGATTAAAAACAACTGGTCTTCAATTTCTTTTACAGTATGGTCTGATTGATAATCCATTCCACATGAGGAACAAGTTATACATGGTGTTTCTTGGATTTCAATGGCTTTCGTACCATCTGGTAATTCCCAATATACAGTATTCAAGCTTTCTTTCGCTTCTGTACTGTCACACCACATACAATTCATACTGCGTCACCCTCATTTTTTTTGTCATCTTCTAACTTTGCCATTTGTGCTTGATATTTTTTATCTTTTAATTGATCACGCTTATCACGTTTATCTTTTAAAGAAGCATGCGTTTCATTGACTTCATAATCTTTACGGCGATTCATACGTTGTAAATCATCTGGAACAAGATTAAATTTCTTATCACTCATCAATCCTGCAACGCCGATATCAGAACGTTTCTCTTCATAAGTCGGATAAATTTCTTTAAAGTAGCCTTCTGCTCTTCCTGGGATATAATTTTCTGGTTCTGGATACGTTGTAATAACCCCTTCAAAGTTACGAAGTACAACTTTATCCGCACTTTGTGAAATTAAATAGTTTGGCTGAAGCGCAATTTTTCCGCCTCCGCCCGGTGCATCAACAACGAATGTCGGTACTGCATAACCAGATGTATGTCCACGTAAGCCTTCAATAATTTCAAGACCTTTAGAAACTGGTGCACGGAAATGACCGATACCTTCTGATAAATCACATTGATAAATGTAATATGGACGAACACGAATTTTTACTAAATCGTGCATAAGTTTTTTCATGATTGGAACGCTGTCATTAATTCCAGCTAAGATTACAGCTTGGTTTCCAATTGGAACACCTGCATTTGCAAGCATTTCACATGCTAGTTTCGATTCTTCTGTAATCTCAATAGAAGTGTTAAAATGCGTATTTAGCCATACCGGATGGTATTTTTTAATAATGTTACATAGGTTTTCTGTAATACGTTGCGGGAATACAACTGGTGCTCTTGTTCCGATACGAATAATCTCGACATGCGGGATTGCTCGTAAATTCTTTAATACGTATTCTAAAATTTTATCATTAATTAGAAGTCCATCACCGCCAGAAATTAAAACGTCACGTACTTGTGGTGTTTCACTAATATAAGCAATCGCATCATCTAATTGCTTTTTCGGTACGCCCATTCCAATTTGTCCACTAAAACGACGACGTGTACAGTAACGACAATACATAGAACATTGATTCGTTACTAAAAATAGTACGCGGTCTGGATAACGATGCGTTAATCCTGGAACTGGTGAATCTTCATCTTCATGAAGAGGATCTTCTAAATCATATTTTGTTTTATATAACTCTTCCGAAATCGGCACTGATTGCATCCGAATCGGACAGCGTGGGTCATCAGGATTCATTAGCCAAGCATAGTACGGTGTAATGTTTAACGGGATCGTTTTCGTTGAAATTTTAACGCCTTCTTCTTCTTCAGGTGTTAAGTTAATTACTTTCTTTAAATCATCTAAAGTTTTGATCGTATTCGTTAATTGCCAAACCCAATCATTCCATTGTTCCTCTGTAACATCTTTCCATAATTCGATATCTTTCCAGTGACGATTTGGTTTGTATACATCATGTAACATTGCTATTCCCCCTTTTTATACGCTCATCCTTTATATAAGCAATAATTATGCCAACTTCATATTCTTGATAAGTAAATGTGAGAAATATCCTATTATATATGAGAAAAAATATTTTCAAGTGCAGTACTAAAACAATATTTACTATCATATTCATTACTTTTTATATATGTAAACGCTCTTTTATTGGTGCAAACACACAAAAACCGCCGATTATTCGGCGGTTTTGTCGTACTTGCTCAGTTTATATTGAAGCGTTTGACGCGGAATACCTAACATTTTTGCTGCTTGCAAAATATTCCCTTCCGTTTCAATTAACGCTTGATCTATTAATTCCTTTTCCGTTTGATGAAGAGCTTCCCTAAGCGGTAATATACTTTTCTTCTTTGGAAGTTTCTCTTTCCGAAATGCGCGCGGTAAGCAATTTGCTGTTAGGGAATTCCCTTCCGCAATAATGACAGCATGTTCAATCGTATGTTTTAACTCACGAACATTTCCTGGCCATTGATAAGCTTGTAATCTTTCTTTTGCTTCCTTATCCATTTGAAGTACACCTTTTTTATAACTTTTATTATATTCTTTCAAAAAGTAAGACGCTAATAACAGTACATCCTCAGTTCTTTCGCGAAGTGGCGGGATATATAATGAAAACACATTTAATCGATAGTATAAATCAGTGCGGATTTTATTTTCTCTTAAACATACTTCTGGAGGCTGATTCATCGCAGTAATAACGCGAACATCTACTTTTCTCGTCTTATTATCACCAATGCGACGAATAACTCCATCCTCTAATACACGTAGCATTTTCGCTTGTAAATCGAGTGGCATTGAATTCAGTTCATCTAAAAATAATGTTCCTCCATCTACAAGTTCAAACAATCCAGCTCGTTCAATTGCCCCTGTATAGCTTCCTTTTGTCGTTCCAAACAATAAACTTTCTAATAGCGACTCTGGCAAAGCTGCGCAGTTTTGTGCAATAAATGGCTTATTTTCCGTTTAGACGCTTCATGAATGGCTTGCACAAATAGCTCTTTCCCTGTTCCAGTTTCACCATATATTAAAACATTTGCATCAGTTGGCGCTACTTTTTGCGCTAATTCTTTCGTCTGTTTAAACCGAGCATCATTAGTTACTATCGTCTCAAACGCAACATGCTTTTTTATCGCTTTTTTGCCAGATGATCGCTTTATTTTTGACTGTAAATCGACTATTGTATCAGTAAGTTTTTGAATTGTAGAATAGTCCTTTGCAATTTCAACAGCACCAGCAATATTTCCATCTATAAAAATAGGTAACGTCGTATTTACCGTACAAACATCTTCTCCATTTAAATTTTGATAATGCTGCGCTTGATGTACAATTGGTTTTTTTGTATCTAACACCTTCATCAATGTACTCGTGTCCCTAGATAAAGAAGGGAACGCTTCTAACAAATGCTTTCCTAACACTTTTTCAATTTTGGATCCATCATGTTTTGCTGCAACGGTATTGTAAAAAATTGTAATGCCATTTTCATCTACTGCGTGTATAGCCTCATCAATACTGCCCAAAATCGCTTCAATGACTTCTTGTGTCGAAACTGCTAGCAATGTCATCCCCCCTTTTGCCGAAAATCTGGCAAATACATGCCGGATTTTCGGCATCCCTCTGTGCGATTATAAGCATGACGATTCCGTTCCATTATTTTGATGAAATTTGTATATATTTTTATCGCTTATTTATGGTTAAGTGAAACTTTAATCAGTGGGGCTTTATTCATCCCCACTGATTATTATCCCGACTCCCACCTAACTGCTTTGCTTTACAGCCGAATTTTGAGGTGGGAGTCTTACTGCGTTCGAATAGCTTGATAAATCTTTCACCCATATATTCATATCTTCCAACTTATCAAAAATGTAGCAATTATTCGCGAGCCTTCCCGTATATGTATAGCCTAATTGATGAAAGGCTGCATTCATACCGAAAGATAGCGAACGAGCAATTGTATAGGAACAAAAAATAGATCTTTCTTGAAGTTCTTCCTCTAACTTAATTAGCAAACTTTTCATAAAACCATGTTTTCGATATTCAGGTAATGTAGCACAATTCGTTAATTCTGCATTACCTTCTTTCACATTCATCTCAGCAGATGCTGTACTAATAATTTTCCCTTTAAATTCATAAACATAGTAAATTGTATCGTCTTCCTTCATCGTCTGCTTTACATAACTCGCTTCATTTAAAGGTGTCGGATAAACTTCAAATACTTTCCCAAAGACAATTGCTAATTCTTCCGCGTCTTCTTCTGTCGCTTTTCTTAACACAAACTCCTCTGGGACTATTTTTTCTTTCACTTCTTTTGCTTTTACACCACTTAAAATGCTATCTTCCTCATTCCAATGAATACTATTTCGTCTTTCATTGGAATGATATTTCACGAAGAAGTACGCATCGTGTCCTTGAAAATAATGAGGTATCGTTGCTTCCAATAAGAAACCGAAAGAGAGCCATGTTGAAACATGCTCTCCCTTTCCTTTAATAATACATTTAGTGAAAGAATGTTTCTCTGCTAATTCATCGATTGTTTGTATAATGCGTTCAACATTTCCTGTATAGTGATCAACTCTAACACGTTTATTAAAATAGTCTAATACCCCTTCTACTGTGTAGTACTTTGTCTGTTCACTAAAAGATTCATAGTGTTTCATTTCTTCACCTCACACCAATCTAGTAATGTACATGCAATTATTTTCGCGGCAGCAATCATTTTATCAACTTCTATATATTCGTTTGGATAATGTGCTACTTTCGTCTCTCCTGGACCAAATACTATCGTTGGTATGTTAGCGATTTGTGTGAACAAACCTCCATCTGTTCCCCATGGCGATGCTTCTATAATCGGTTCGTTCCCTTCAATTTCAACAAAATTATGCCCAAGCGTTGTAATAAGCGGATGATTTTCTTCTAGTTCACCAGGAACCCATCTCGCTCCAAACCATTCTACTTCTACAGGATTTTTTACAAACCAACTATCCACTTCTTTTAATTCACCAATCCAGCCTTCAAACTCTTCTTTTGCTGCCTCTATAGTCTCATTCGGCGCAATACCACATCTTCCTTCTAAAATTAATGAATCGGGAACAGAACTTGGCCAGCTTCCCC
>NZ_ALBR01000058.1:0-26691 GCF_002081505.1 Bacillus sp. CDB3
ATCTGTAATTCGACTATTTCTCTTCTCTTCTAATTTTCTCAAATGATCTACAACAAACATACTTTTTTCTATAGCACTTACTCCTTCATAACGTGTACCACCGTGTGCTGCTTTGCCTTTTATATGTAGACGAAACCACATTGACCCTTGTTGTTTCGGAAAAAATTTCATATTCGTCGGCTCAGGAATAATAACGCCATCTGCCTTATACCCTCGTAAAATAGCTGCTAATGTTCCTGCCCCACCGCTCTCTTCTTCTATTACACTTTGAAAATGTATATCACCTTTTAGTTCAATACCACATTCAATAATCGCTTCCATCGCAAGCATAAGTGAGACATTGCCGCCTTTCATATCTGTTGTTCCACGTCCATATATGCGGTTTCCTATTTTCTCTCCACTATACGGATGATGGTCCCACTGATTTACATCCCCTTCTGGCACAACATCAATATGGCCATTTAAAATCATAGATTTCCCTTCGCCACTTCCTTTTAAAGTCGCTACAATGTTCGGGCTATCTGTAAAGCTTGTACGAGGTGATACGAAATAAGGGTGATCTTTTATTTCATTAAAAGCAGGCTCCCAAATGTCGAGGTCTAGACCTAACTCACGCAACTTTTCAATAACAATTGCCTGCGCACCACTTTCATCACCAGATACGCTCTTTTCTTGAATTAATCGTGTTAAAAATTTTACGCTCTCTTCTTCATGACTTTCAATATAATCACAAACTTGTTTTTTAAATTGCTCCATATATTACAGCTCCCCTCATTCAATTACTAGTAAATTTGAGCTTATTTGAAAATCAGCCGTCGTATGTCGTTTTACATCTTCTACAGTGTACGGACTCATTAATTCTTGTAAGACAAGTCCACTTGGAGTCACTTCCATTACAGCCATATCTGTAATAATTAAATCTACACATTTTTTCGAAGTTAATGGCAATGTACATTCCGAAACAATCTTTGCATTTCCGTATTTATCAACATGATTCATCACAACAACGACTCGCTTCGCTTTTTGCGCTAAATCCATCGCTCCTCCAATACCTGGAACGCGTTTTCCTGGTACAATCCAGTTTGCTAAATCACCATTTTCACTTACTTGTAACGAACCAAGTATCGTAACATCAAGTAATCCTTTTCGAATCATGCCAAACGCCATGCAGCTATCGAAATAACTTGCTCCTGTAATGAGCGATGTTGGTAAACCAGCTGCATTACATAAATTCTCATCTTCATTCCCTTTACTTGGCGTTGGTCCCATACCGACAATACCGTTTTCTGCGTGAAACATAACATTCATATCTTCTGGCAAATGATTCGGTACAAGCGATGGAATTCCAATACCTAAATTTACAATCATGCCATTTTGAATTTCTCTCGCTGCACGTCTTGCAATCTTACCTCTCACTTCTACGCCCATACCCATTTCCAATTCACTCCTTCCGATGGCACGATATAATTTACAAATACACCCGGGACGACAATTTCTTCTGGATCTAAACTTCCAAGTGGAACAATTTCTTCTGCTTCTACAATCGTTATGTCCCCAGCCATAGCTACGTGCGGATTCATATTACGAGCGCTTTTATCAAATACCAGATTTCCAAACGGATCCGCTTTTTTCGCATATACAATTGCGACTTCAGCCGTTAAAGCTGTTTCAACTAAATATGTCTTTCCATTCATTTCAACTGTTCGTTTTCCTTCTTCTACAATCGTATCAACACCAACATCAACTAAAATACCACCAAGGCCTACACCACCAGCGCGAATACGCTCTGCTAATGTTCCTTGCGGAGAAAACTCAATTTGCAATCTGCCTTCATTTAATTGTCTTCCCGCATTTGGGTTTGATCCAATATGAGAAGTAACTAAAGATTTAACCCTTTCATTCGTAACAAGACGACCGATTCCTACATCAGGAAATCCAGTATCATTTCCTATTAAATTTAAATTTGTAATGCCTTTATCTAAAACAGCTTGAATTAAAGATGGAGGGGATCCAATCCCTCCAAATCCCCCAAACATTAATGTCATATCATCATGGAACAAAGAAATTACTTCCTCTACCTCTTTTAATTTACCGAATGTATTTGTAATAGTTGTCATGCGATACTATGCCCTCCTTTTTGCATCATCTCTTCCACGCTCTTTACAAAAATTGAAAGTAATTCATCTAACTCGGAATATGTAGTTGTCATTGGTGGTGCAACAAGCAGTGCACTATCCTCTTTTCCTGCTTGCCCTGAAACAGCTTGGTATAAGAGCAATCCATTTTTAGCCGCAACCGAAATAAGTTCCGACGCTTTTGTAAACGGTTGCAATTCTATTCCAATTAGCAATCCTTTTCCACGTACATCGGCAATGATTGTCGATTGCTGCTGAACTTTCTGTAAACCTTTTAATAAATACTCTCCCTTTTCTGCTGTTTTTTCAGGTAGATTATGTTTCTCCATATATTCAATAACAGCTAATGCCGTTGCTGCAGACAATGGATTTGCACTAAGCGTATGCCCGCTCATTACAGAACGTGATCCACGTAAAATCGGCTCCATAACACGATCACTTACAACTGTCGCTGCCATTGGTGTATAACCCGCTCCTAGCCCCTTACCAAGCGTCATAATATCCGGTTCTACACCCCAGTGCTCCATCGCAAACCATGCACCAGTACGACCAAGTCCAGTCATTACTTCATCCGCAATAAATAATATATCGTAATGACTACAAATATCTTTAATTACTTTATAATATTCTTTCGGCGGGACAATCGCGCCTCCAGCAGCCCCAATAATCGGTTCAGCGATAAAAGCTGCAATATGTTCTGCACCAATTCGGTCAATCGCTCTTTCTAGTTCAGTCGCACAAGCAAGCTGACAAGTTGGATATACCTTCTGTACAGGGCATCTGAAACAGTAAGGAGCTGGAATAGTTGGATAATCTTCCAAAATAGATACGAAACGTTGTCTGCGCAGCGGATGCCCAGACATTGATAAGGCTCCCATAGTAATACCATGATAGCTCATCCATCGTGACAAAATTTTATGTTTCCCTTGAATACCGCGCTCCTGAAAATGCTGAATTGCAATTTTCATAGCTGTTTCATTTGCTTCCGTACCGCTATTTACAAAAAAGCTCCAGTTCAAATCTCCTACACTTAAATCACTTAACTTCTTCGCTAATTTTTCAGCTGGTTCACTCGTAAACTGTGACCTATATACGAAAGCAATCTCCTCTGCTTGCTTTTTAATAACGTCTGCAATCTCCTTTACGCCATGCCCAATACCTGCCGTAATTGCTCCTGACGAACCATCAAAATATTTGTTTCCGTTTTGATCATACAAATAAACACCTTTTCCATGTGAAATCATTGGATACGGCTGACCAACAAGTGGTTTAATTAAGTAATCGCGCATAGCGCTCCCCCATTTCTCCAATTTGTATATATATATGAAGAAAATTGACGTTTCTTTCATAAAAAAGAACCCTCTGCGAAAGCAGTGAATTTATCAAAAAACTATTATAAAATATACAAATGAGTGCAAAATATTAGTTTAAAAACAGAAAATTCAGAACAGAAATTAAAGACCAATCCTTATCTGTACGCTTAAACATCCCTCCTTGATTTAAGATAACAACAAATTAAATGCTTTTTTAACATAATATCAGCTTCCTTCAATTGCCGACATTGTGTAAACTTCGACGGAACTCCCGTTAATCTCCTTCCTATTATCCTACTTTATATTGCATATTTTCAAACAAAATTCGACATTTCACTTCACTATATAGATGACAAACCACAATTATCGTAACTATTACTAAACAAGTAGTACCATCTATTTAAAACAATAAAAAAAGAACCGATTAACCACAGTAATCAGTTCGGCACGACGCTCTTTTATCCGATATTACCTTTTCCAGCCAGTTCACTTATTGGGAATAGAAATACTTCTAGTGCAAATCCAACATTTGTACCACAGCCTAAAGCACGAAATCCTCCATAACTAAATTCACACTACATACCCGGGATATCCACATCCCCATTGTGCTCCTTCCTTCAAAGTAAAACTACCTTTCCTTTATAAATTATGTAGGACAATTACCGATTTGTATGTGTGTTTGCCTATAAATAAAAAAATCCCTATTTTAACTTTTCCTTTTAGAAAAACAGTTTTTTTCGCATATCTTCTTTCCAGCTTCGCATATAGTTGTAATGATGAAGGAGGAATGTTTTATGACTCAATCCGAAATTGAAAAATACGGACAAGAAGCTGCACGTTACGAACAACTTGCTCGTTACTACCAATATAGCAATCCTAAAAAGTATGTGGAACTCTATATGAAATATCATGATGCAATTACAAAACTTGTACAAGCATATGAAAAGAGAGATTCACAAGAAGCGACTTTGCCGTCACATATGAGAATTTTCCACACAGCTCCCCATACACCAGCAGTTGATATTATTGTAAATGGACAAAAAGTGATTAAAAATATTTCCTTTAAACAATTCAGTCCTTACTTATCATTAGTACAAGGTAAATACCGTATTGATATTGTCCCTGTTGGAAACGAAACTCCAATATTCTCAGCATTAGTACCCATAATGGGGAATCACACTTATACCCTTGCAGCAGTCAATAGCGATAATCATCTCCAATTACAACCTATTCTTGATAATACTCATTTACCATCTGGTCAAGCAAAAATACGGTTTGCACATTTTTCACCAGACACTCCGGTTGTAAATGTTAATTTGAAAGATGGGGATCATTTATTTGAAAATGTACTCTTTAAACAAGTAACAGATTTTTTACAAGTTAGCCCTGGTACAGCAGATATTGAAATTTCACTTGCTGATTCAAAAAAAGTACTATTAACCATTCCTAAGTTCAACGTTGAACCAAATTCAATTTACACAATTTCAATAATAGGTTATTCAACTGAGGATCCAAAGTTAGAGGCCGTTATACTTACAAATTAAAACAGTCTACACCATTCCTATGGTGTAGACTGTTTACTTTTGAAACTCAATTTGAAATTCTGTCCAGTCGTTATTCGAACGACATAATATGGATCCTTTATGCTTTTCTACAATTTGTTTACATACAAATAGTCCAATACCAGTTCCTAGCTTTTTAGTAGTTACAAATGGCTCAAAAATGGTTTCTACACTTTCCGCTGGAATCATAGGCCCATTATTTTTTATAACAATGCGAATAGCGGTATCCTCTTCAAATACATCAATGATAATTTTCCGCTCTTCTTTCACCGATTCAAGAGCATCAATTGAATTCATTAAAATATTTAAAAATACTTGTCTCACTTCACTCCGGTAGCCAATGAGTGGAATAGGATACGGCAATTTTTTTTCAATCAAAACATTTGCATTTACTAAACTTGGATACAAGAATTGTATAATATCTTGAAACAAGTCATTTAGCCAAAAACGTTCAGATTCATTCCACATTTCTTTTTTCGACACAAGTAAAAATTGTGAAATCCTAAAATTCAATTGATCTAATTCATGTGAAATAATATCTAAATACGATAGATTAGGATGGTCTGTCTTCAATAACTTTACAAATCCCATAATTGAAGTTAGCGGATTACGAAATTCATGGACAAAACTAGCCGACATTTGCCCTAGAATCGTAAGCCTTTCTTTATGTGTTTCGTTTATATATTGCTGTTTTTCTTCTAAATTTCTCGATATAATTTCCGAGTATTTTAAAACGGTATAATAAATTAATTTGTCAAAACAAGTATGTATTTTGGCCATAATCGGTTTCAGTTCACGAGCGCTTACATCCAATTCGCACATTGCTTCAAAAAGTTCATTTCTTCCCACATTTGCATTGTAGACAAAATCTCCAATATTCGCATCTGCCCCTGCACGCTCAATGGCAATTTTCTCACATAATGGTTGAAGATAATCAATGTCTTTATCTTCCATGATAAGTTCGATAATTAACTCTAATAAATTTTCTCCATTTTGAACTACTTCTTGTTTAAATGGATCTTTTTCGGAAATTATCATTTTGTTTTTCCAGTTCTCTACGAATTGGTGCTTGTTGTTTTTCAAGTGCGAACAAAATACTTCTTTAATATCCTTATCGATTGGAAAAACCTCCATTCCCTCCATTTCCATACGACGAATACCCTTTATATTTTGAATATTAACACAAAAAATACATTTCGTTAATAGATTGTTGTCACATTTTGTTAATTTCTGTTGATAAAATTTATTTTTCCTTTCTTAATTAAATAAGTTTTATTCATATATCTCTTTTTCTTTCTCATTTTTTAATTATTTTTCTGTTCAAAACTACTTTTTTGCATCCTTTTTAATTCTTGCGTACAATAAGAAGGGAAAGGTGTGAAAAATATGGTAAATAAAAATGTGGAAGATTATCTCCAAGAAGGCATATATGGCCAAAAGCAAAACAAACCAGAAGAACGTAATATGTACTTAACTACATTACGTGAGCGTGTAGAAGTCGCTTTAACAATCGGTCAAGTAATGCAAAGTAATGTGTATACAGAAGTAACGGGTAGCATGCGTTCTTCTCAATCATTACAACTATTCCTAAATGGTAGCATTGCTTACCCACATTTATCAAAATACATTAAATTAGCAAATGAAAAAAATGTTCCTTTTACAATTGTTCAAAATAAAGGTACAGAAACACCAATCGGTTTAGTACTATCCCATAGCACTGCTGTAGATAAAGAACAAATTTATGTTGAAGATGATATTTTCAAACAAGAAATGAAATAAATAAAAGGTACACTTGGTTAAACAAGTGTACCTTTTATTTTATTTTTTAATACATATTAATTTCATTTCTGTCATTTCTTCTATTGCATATTTAATTCCTTCACGACCTGTGCCACTCTCTTTCACACCACCATAAGGCATATGATCAACCCTGAACGTTGGAATATCATTAATCATGACACCACCGACTTCTAATTCATCAATTGCACGCATTGCTTTACATAAATTGTTTGTAAATACACCTGCTTGTAATCCATAACGTGAATTATTTACTTGTTCTAAAGCCTCATTAAATTCTATAAATGGATTTACAGTCATAACTGGACCGAAAACTTCTTGGCACTGAACAGATACATACTCTGGAACATTTGTTAATACAGTTGGTTCAAAGATCCTTGCATCACGTTTGTTACCACCGTATACAACATTTGATCCTGCCTTAACTGCCTCTTCTACCCATGAACTTACACGTTCTACATCTTTTTTTGAAATAAGTGCTGATACATCTGTTTCTTCATGAAGCGGGTCTCCTACTACAACGTTTTCCATTGCTTTTGTTAATTTTGTAATAAACTCATCTATTTTGCATTCATGTACAAAAACACGTTGTACAGAAATACAAACTTGTCCATTATTCACAAACGCGCCCCATTTTACACGTTCAATTATTTCATCTGTCAATTCAACGTCTTCATCAATGATAACAGCAGCATTTGATCCTAATTCTAACGTCACTCGTTTCAATCCAGCTTTTTGCTTAATTCCAATACCTACTTTTGGACTTCCTGTAAAAGTAATACAAGCAACGTTCTCATCTTTTACTAATGCCTCACCTACAACAGGTCCAGGTCCAGAAATTATATTGAAAGCTCCCTTTGGTAAACCAGCTTCTTCAAATAATTCCACCAATGCATATGACGAAAGTGGCGTTTGGTCGGCTGGCTTTAGCACTATAGTATTTCCAGCCGCAATTGCCGGACCTACTTTATGTGCTACTAAATTAAGTGGAAAATTAAACGGTGTAATAGCACCAATAACTCCGATTGGTTGTCGAATTGTATACGCTATACGGCCCTCTGCTCCTGGTGCCGCATCTAATGGTAACGTCTCACCATATATTCGCTTCGCTTCTTCAGCTGCAAACTTATATGTTTGAACAGTGCGATCTACTTCTCCCCGTGCAGCACGAATTGGTTTTGCAGCTTCTTTTGCGATAATCACTGCAAACTCTTCTCTTCTCTCATCCATTTTTTGTGCAACCTTTTCTAAAATAGTTGCGCGATCGTATGCAGATAATTTTTTCATTTCTTTCATTGCATTTTTAGCCGAAGCTATTGCTTCCTTTACGTCACCCTCTGTACCTTGCGCAATCTCCGCTAATTTTTCTTCAGAGTATGGTGCATACAATGGTTTATACGTCCCTACTGATTTCCATACCCCATTTATATATAAATGCTTTTTCATAGTGTTCTCCTTCCGAATATACGCATACAATAATACGTTTCATTTATTTCACCTAGTGAAAGGTCTGACTTATGTAATTGTATCATAGCCCTAACACCCCAAAAAACATTTTGCTCAAAAAAAACTCTGCTACAAAGCAGAGTTTACGAACTAATTTGTTCTTGGAGCGAAATTTTTTTTTCATCCCCCACAATAACAATCGATTCTGAAGGTTTCGTTACTTCCAACCTCTTAATATAGTGCCCATCTAATTCCTTCACACAAAACTTATAGTTTTCAATTTCAACGGTATCTCCTTCGGCGATCTCAATATTTTTCGTTAGTATCCAGCCGCCAATCGTATCGACATCATCGTCATCAATAGTCAAACCTAATAATGCATTCACTTCACTAACAAGTACTTTTCCTTCTAAAATTGTTTTCGTCTCACTAACTTGTTGGATTTCCGGTTGTTCATCAGTATCGAACTCATCTTGAATATCCCCTACAATTTCTTCTAAAATATCTTCAACGGTTACAAGACCTGATGTACCACCATATTCATCAATTAATATAGCAATATGCGTCCTTTCCCTTTGCATTTTTAAAAATAGATCATGAATTGGGATAGATTCAATTACTAGAATAATTGGCCTAATATATTGCTCCACTGTCTTTTCACTAACAACTCGATGCTTCACAAAATCTGTAAATATATCCTTAAAATTCACAAAGCCTATTACATGGTCCTTATCACCATCAACCACCGGATACCTCGTATATTTTTCATGAGACATTTTTTGTAAAGCCGCTTCGGCAGGCATTTCTTTATTTAATATATTCATTTCTGTTCGTGGTACCATTATTTCTTTCGCGATACGATCGTCAAATTCAAATATTTTATTTACATACTTATATTCAGATTGATTAATCTCACCGTTTTTATAACTTTCTGAAACCAACAACCGCAATTCTTCTTCTGAATGCACTTCGTCATGCTTTTTTGGTGGTTTCAACCCAAAAAATTTCGTAATTAGCCGAGCTGATCCATTTAAAAGCCAAATGAATGGGAATGCAATACGATAAAACAAAATGAGTGGCTTAGCAACAAAGAAACTCACTTGTTCTGCTTTTTGAATCGCGAATGTTTTTGGAGCTAACTCTCCTACTACCACATGAAAAAATGTGATAAACAAAAACACTAAAATTATAGCCAAAATATCTGCGAGTTGAGTGGGGACATTCCAATTTGCAAACAACACATCAAACATGTGCTTTAGCGCAGGTTTACCAGACCACCCAATCCCAAGAGCTGTAACAGTTATTCCTAACTGACAAGCTGATAAATATTCGTCTAAGTTTGTAATGATTGTTTTGACAGATATTGCACGATTATTTCCTTCTGCAATTAAATAGTCAATTCGTGAACTCCTCACTTTAACAATTGCAAATTCTGCTGCAACGAAAAATGCCGTTAAGGCAATTAAAACAATCACTATACTTATACTATTTATGTCCAAATACTTTTCCTTACTTACAGTGTAAGCAAGGAAGCCACCTCCTACTTAAATTTATTCAAGTGAAGTAAGCATTCTTATACTCTAATAAAATTCTACATTAGCAACCACCTTTTTATATATTATATGCATACATAAAAAAGATATTTATAATTATGATAATCTAATTAGATTATTATCGTCAAACTATAATATTCCCAATTTTTAGATAAATAAAAAATATTTTATATAAATCGTATATGCTAAACAGCTCAATTTCGTGAAAAAACACTTTCTTTGCCGATTCCACACTTCTTTTGTCACACCTGAAGGGAACTTACTACATAACTAGAAATCATTCAACAGGATATATATAGGAGGGATTATTTTGGAATATAAAACACCATTTATCGCGAAGAAATTAGGTGTTAGCCCAAAGGCTGTTGTCCGGATTGCACAACAATTAAATCTTACGATAGAAAAAAATAAATATGGTCATTTTATTTTCACACAAGGTGATTTAGATCAAATGTTAGACTACCATCGTTCTCAAGCAGACCAACCTCACAACGTTCAACCTACTCAAACAACATCATCAAATGATTTTGAGCAATTAGCAGCTCAATTAAATTCAATTACGAGAAGACTAGATCGAATGGAAGAACAAATGCTAGATAAAGCAAATGATGTCGTTACATACCAACTTTTACAACATCGCCGTGAAATGGAGGAAATGTTAGAGCGAATTCAAAAACTAGAAGCTGCCTTAAAAAAAGAAGAACCAATATATATTACTCCTGATTCAAAACCAACATATGAAAGAGAAAAGAAACCTAAGCGCCGCAAAATGATTTTTAGTATATTTGGACTATAACCTTGTAGACCCTTATTACAAGAATAAGGGTCTACTTTTTGTATGAAGAAAGAAGGCTGTAACATGACACCCTTCTTCATATTATACATATTCATATATTTTTATTTTGTTAACATAATATTTTTACTGTATTCTGCAATAAGTGCCTGCGCATGAGCATTCCCTTGAATAATATCACGGAATTCTTTCAAAGAATACAAATGTGCAGCCCCTTTTCGAGCATGAATCCGTACTGGTACACCTTGTAAAGTATCATGAAACTGGAATGGACTATCTATCGGCTCAATTGGAAAACCGAGTGTAAGTAAATACATATACATTCTTTTTGTAACTGCTGCAATATACCATTCAGCTTTCGTCTCTAGCGCATGCATAAATAAAATAGCTGCCAACCTTTTGAAATGTCCTCTCCCCCGAGACGTTTTCGCAATGCTTAACTTTCCTATTTCATATACATTCTTCAAATCTTTCACTAAATCATTTTTAGAAAACGGATAGAAAAACTCCGAATTTGATTGTTCAGGTACTGTATACTTAATACATTCTACTGTACCGATATGATGTTCATCTTCTATTAATAAAAATCGTGATGGATTTAAATTACGTTCTACAAACATTAAGTTTCTTTCTTCACAAAAATCTCCCCACAGTTGCTCGAACCAAAAATGTTCTTCCTTTGTTTGAACACGCTGGAACATATTTACCCGCCTTTCCCATCGCCGCTCTGTTTTTGATAACGCTTTCACCTACTATCATATAAGAACAAACCTTCGTATGCAACTAAAAATATTTACGTCTTATTATATTCTGCAAATTGAATTAAATTCCTATTTCACACTCTGTTCCCCCGCATGTACCATTTCTTACTTTCTTATACAATCGTACATACAAAGAAAGTTAATTTCTCTAATGAAAGATGATTATCATTTCAAATTCGACCCATGTTATGCTTCTTTCCTTATGGCATATAATTCTTCTTAACCTAAAGAAATCCTTTATAAAAAAAGGATTTCTTTTACATTTTATTGCTTTTTAACCATTTTTCAAAAATTTGAATCATCCCGTGCTTTCCCGCCAACTTCTCTTCTCCTTGTTTCGTCTTATACGGATATAATTGCAAAAACACACCACAACCAGATTCTATTTTTTTACTATGCATATGACTCCCTGGATATACACAAATCACTTCATAAATTGCCCTACGATGAAAAACTCGTTTTCCACTTTGTTCTTCTACATACTTAATAGACCAGTATTTATACATTTGCTCCGTCGCTTTCGTATTACCAATAGGTTGAAAAATATTATACATAGGGCTATATTTCACTTCAATAATTATAGATGATTTATATACGTACTTCTCTTCTTCCTTTACATAACAATCTAGACGTATATCTGGCTTCTTTGTGTCCTCTCCATTATAAAAATTACTTCCTTTGCTAAGTGCAATAAGGGGGTGTGTTTCAATTAGATCATTAAATGCGACGTGCACTTTTATATTATCTCTATGCAAGATAACTGTCGTTCCATCTTGTAATCCGTCTAAATAAAAATGTTCTTGTATTTGTTCACGGATAGGATTCTTATCTTCAAATCCGATTTGTTCTAATATAGAAATAACGATAAAAAAAGCGTAATACTCATACACTAAAAACGTTGGTTTATATACGAATAATAAAGATGGGGATTGCTCCGTTTGTTGCGGTAACAATTCTAAATGATGGAGTAATTGTTGGTGTGGTATAGATAAAGTGTGCGAATTAATGTTAGCTGTTTCAGAAACTTCCCTCCAAAATGGAGAATACAATAAATTTCGAAAGTATTGCACGCTTTCATGTACGATATGGGCTAATATTTTATATTCTTGTATTTTCACAGAACTTTTACGTAAATCTGCTTCTTTTAGTAAATGTATATTTCTATATTTTTGTTTTTCTCTGTCCGTCACTGATCCATTTCGTTCAATCGTTTTCATAATTGTTTTAACAGCTTGGAATTCATCTGATTTTTTCTTCTTTTCTCCGTCTAGTATTTCAATCGTTTTACGTACAAAACTTTCTGCTTCAAGTAAATAATAATAGAATTGCATTGTTTTAAATTTAAGGAATGCATTTTCAATACTATTTTTTTGCTCCTTAAATTTACGGTTGTAATATTTCGCATAAAGCTTTCTTTCTGTCATAATGGCAGTTTTTCTCGTTGTCTTCCGCTCTTTCGTTTCCCAATTAAATTCGTGTACAAATTCCGCATTCGATTCTACTTTCTTAAAGATTTGTTTTATTCTTTTCATTTTTTGTGGCAATTTTCTTAACAATACCAAATAAGAAGAATCTTCAATATCGCTCAGTGCTGAGAAAGTTTTCTTGTAATAACCTCTATCTAAAATTAACTCGTTTAAAATTGACTTCACATAATCTTGAATCATTTCAAATTGATCATCAAAAAAGTTTTTAGGAACAACTTGAAACGCCCCATAATAAGTTTTATCTTCTATACGCACTTCAAAATGATATAAGCCACAGCGCCACGGATAAAAAAATTCAGTTTTTCCATGTTCATACACTAATACTCTTTGTTTTTTTTCATTTAATTCATATTGTGACTCTTTTATATTCTTTTGTCCCTCATATACTTTATTCCATATGAATGTAATATCCATTGGATTTTGATAATGGAAATGCAATTTCAGTGGTTTTAATTCCTGTACCTTATAAATACATTGAACTAATGCTGTAGTAGACGTACAGAGCCTATTTAAAAGGATAAAATCGCCTTTCCCCTCAGTACCAATGATTAGCTTCAATACAAACGGGAGCGTTTCTTTCGTATCGACGATTGCTGTTTCATAACGCTCCTCATTTTGCATATCCATACAACTCCAGTTCTCTACGCTTTTGTCTTATATAAGCTAAAGAATGTTCAAATGTAGATACACGATTTGCAAGCGGAGACTGTAAAAGTGGTATCAATATCGCTCCCCTTTTTGCTTCTTCAGAAAGTAGAGAGCCCACTGTCATTTCTGTCCCCCTTAATTTCGTTAATACGCGTTGCTTTATTTGCAAGTCAAAGCCTTCTTCCCTGCTAATCATATAGGACTGATTATTTTGGAACGGTATATTCTGCAAATACGTAGCGATTGCGTTTGCACATCGGAAAGAAATTCCTTTTGATATATCGTGTGATGATAATACATCATGTAACTTATCCAATAACTCTAATTCCTCTTCAGTAAACACTTCAATCATCTCTTTATTCCTAAACCAATTAATTCGAAATTCTCCCGTTGTTACTTTCAGTGGGGGTTGCTGAACTACTTTCTCTTGTTCTATACTCATCTCGCAAAACGGAATTTTTTGTAACGTAATCAAATTTGTTCGATCTAATAATCGATCGGAAAGCTCTTTCGTCGTTTCATCAAAATTTACAGTACCTACGAAAATAACATTCTCACCAATTTCCACTGAAGGCGGAATTTGATTTTCTATTTCTTGTACTTTCTCATACAAATTCAAAATACGATTTTGCTTTTCAAGTTGAAGAACGGATAGAAATGGAGTAAACCAATGCTCAATATGTGACATGTTCATTTCATCAAACACAATTATATACAATTGATTTGGGTTTTCTTTAGCCTTCAATAATGTCCGAACTAACTTCGTTTCACTTTCAATAAAATTACCATTCGGATGAAGGTAGCCGAGAATATCATGTGGTTCTTGATACGATGGTGAAATTGGAATCCAAATTAATTCTTCACCATAACGTAAGCCAAGTGCTTCTGCATATGCTTGCACAAAGCGTGATTTCCCAACACCTGGTATACCACCAACAATCGTTAACATATTGGTTTTAACACTAATGTGAAAATTATATATATCTGTATCATCCAAATATAGACCTTTTTTACGAACCATACTTTGTACATACTGCAAAAAAGAGGATTCACGCTCATCCCATTCCCAGTCCTCCTTTTGCATTTTAATATCCTCTGCTTCAACTAACTTACCTTCTTCAACAATTCGTTTATTTAATTGCTCATACACATTCTCACTTACAAAATATAAATGTTCATCTACTGCTATTTCTACATGTTTCATCCAATCGTTTATTTCAATATATTTGCATTCTTTTCTTTGCTCAAAATATGAAATTGAACTTATTGATGATTTTAACGATAAATTCCCATATAGTCTTCCTTCATACCATAATAATTCTGGAGGCTCAAAGTCTTTTGGTAATTTAGGCATAAGAAATGATAAATAACCGTTGCTTAACTTCCGTTCCAAAGACGCTCTCTTTTTATAATTCGAGACCTTTGGTGAAGGAATCAATTTATATGAAGATGCTATTTCTCTAGGCTCTTCTGTACATATTAATTCCAAAAATAAATTTCCTCGATCATAATAAAGACGAAACATAACCAATTGCTTTTCTAATTTACGCTTCTTTAAATCAGTAAAGATTTTTTCATTTTTTTTATTACTGCATAATCCTTCAAATAAATATTTTCCATCCGGAAATAACTCTTGTAAAGTTAAGGGTAATGGAGAAAGGCATTGTACAAAGAAATTTTCTCCATTCTTTTCTCCCTCCGCTTTTGCAAACGTTCCAATAAATCTCATATAATACATTCGTTTTATAAAACTTGGATGAAGAGCTTTATGTAATTTCAACGTAGTCACCTTCTTTTTTCATACTATTCTTAGTGTATGAACTACAATCTAAAACTAGAAATAAAAAACCTGACGTCATCCTTCAGGTTCAAAATTAAAACGTATATTAAAGAGAAGGAAATGCTTTTTTTTCTTGTAAAATAGCATTATGAGCAATTTTCATTTTAGCAAGTACGTACCGTAATCGATCTTCGGCATTTTCATCTTTATTTTGTTGCAAACTCGCCAAATTCTCTACAGAACTCGCTAAATTTTCAATCACACCTCGAAGTTCAGGATGATGATTAAAAAAAGATTCTTGTACTAATACTTTCCTCAAATCACTAGCTAAATCCATAATTCTAGACAACTGTTCTTTTTCTTCCATTTTCATCCCTCCTGAATATCTTATGTATTAAATATTCTCTAAACTAAGAAAAAAGCCCTTTAAATTTAAAGGACTTTTACAATTTTATATTTCCTGACATTAACATATAAATTGAAGTGATAGCCGCAATAACAATTGCCCACATCACATATCTCTCAATACCTGCAAAACAACGATTCCCTTTTTCTTTTCTTGCAAACATATACACGAGAATCCCAATACCATATACAATTGAAACAAGCAGTAAATTCTTTAAACCAGCTGCGTAAATGAGCCATACAGAATATACAGAAGCAATTAAAGCTAACAAGCCATTTTTCACTCTCGCAACTTCAAGCTCTTTCGTAATGACTAATTTCAATTGATATAAAGCTGATAATAAGTACGGCAGTAATATAGATGTTGACGCAATAAAATACATAATTTGGTATGTCGATTCTGAAAACAGAACGATTATAAAAATAACTTGGGCAACAGCATTTGAAATCCATAATGCCATATGCGGTGTTTGCTTTTTATTTGTTTTCGTAAAGACTTTCGGAAACACTCCATCTTTTCCAGCTACGTGAGAAATTTCAGAAACAAGTAAAAACCAGCCAATTAATGTACCTACAAGTGATGCAACTAACCCGATGTTTATCGCAACTGCCCCCCATGGACCAACAACATGTTCTAATACATGTCCCATTGACGGAGTTTCTAAAACGGAAAGTTCTCCTCGTGTCATTGCTCCCATTGACAGAACAGAAATTAAAATATAAATAGACATTACTAAAATTAATCCAAGTACTGTCGCTTTTCCAACGTCTCTGCTATTTTTAGCTCTCCCTGATAATACAACTGCTCCTTCAACCCCAATGAACACCCATAGCGTTACAAGCATTGTATTTTTCACTTGACCAAGGATAGCGGAAAGTGAGATTGTTCCTTCGCCCCAAAAATCATGTGTAAATGTATCCCAGCGAAAGGCTGTTACCATTACGACAATAAATAATACGATTGGAACTAATTTCCCTACTGTTGCGATAACATTCATAATGGAAGCTTCACGAATTCCAAATAAAATTAGAAAATGCAATGTCCATAATAAAAGAGATGCACCAATGATAGACGCAACATTATTTCCTCCTTTAAAAATTGGGAAGAAATAACCTAATGTGCTAAACAGCAACATAATTGTTGCGACATTTCCTAAAATTCCTGCCAGCCAGTACCCCCAAGCACTGTTAAAACCAATATATTCACCGAAACCAGCTCGTGCATAACTATAAATTCCGCCCTCAAGCTCCGGTTTTTGTCTTGCTAACGTTTGATATACGAGCGCAAGTGGAATCATTCCCATTGCTGTAATACACCAACCAATTATCGTTGCACCACTATTTGCTCCTACTGCTAAATCATGCGGTAAACTAAAAACACCGCCTCCAACCATCGTTCCAACTACTAATGCGATTAACGGAAAAAATCCTAACTTCTTTTCTATTTGTACCACCCCATCTGTCATTCTAGGTGTTATGTTCGTTCAACTATTAAAGTCACCTTTTTCTCTAATAGACGTTTCTCTTATATTTTTTCAGGAAAACATTACTTATTCTAAAAGAAAATGAAGAAAAATGGAATACTTTTTTGAAAAAATGTATAAGTATGCACAAAAAAACCGTCCATTTTGTAATGAACGGTCATTTCAAACATATAAAATTGTATATTTCTTGTAAAATTAACGAAGTAAATTCTCTTTTTGTAAAAATTGTTTTGCTACTTCTTCACTACTTTTCCCATTCACATTTACTTCGTAATTCATTTTTCGCATTTCTTCATCTGTAATCTTTCCAGATAATTTATTTAATACTTTTTCGAGTTCAGGATATTTCTGTAACGTCTCTTTTTTTAATAATGGTGCTCCTTGATAAGGCGGGAATAATCCTTTATCATCTTTTAGCACTTTAAGTCCATATTGCTCCAATTCACTATCAGTTGAATATGCATCAATTACGTTCACATCACCCGATTGTATTGCACTATAGCGTAGTTTCGGTTCCATCGTTTTAACATTTGAAAACTTATAGTTATATAATTTTTGCATTCCTTTATAACCATCTTCACGATCAGCAAATTCTAATGTAAATCCTACTTTAGCTTCCTGTGCAATTTTTCCTAAATCAGAAATTGTATTTATGTTATTTTGATCTGCTATTTTTTTCGGCATGGCTAGTGCGTATGTATTGTTATACTCCATTGGTTTTAACATAACCATATTATATTTCTTTTCCATTCCCGTGCGAGCTTGTTCATATACTTCATCACGATTTGTACTTTTCGGTTCTTCTTTCACGAAAGTAGATAAAGCTGTACCTGAAAATTCTGGGTATATATCTACTTCACCTGATTTTAACGCTTCAAATACAAATGCTGTTTTCCCAAGACCTGGTTTTAATTCTACGTGTAAATCTGTATCCTGTTCAATTAGCTGCTTGTACATTTGAATTAAAATTTCTGGTTCAGATCCAAGTTTGCCAGCAATAACTATATCGTTCTTTTGTGTATTCCAAAGAAATGGCGAAGCAATCATTACGACAACAATACATATTGTCAATATAACGCGCTTAGAAGAGCGTCTTGGGCTCTCGAGTGTGCGAAGTACTATATCAAAGAATAAAGCGAGTAACGCGGCTGGTACGGCCCCTAAAATGATAAGCGCATGGTCATTTCGATCGATACCTAGTAATATAAGTTTACCAAGCCCACCTGCACCTATTAAAGCAGCTAATGTAGCCGTTCCAACAATTAATACCATTGCTGTACGAATACCCGCCATAATAATTGGCAACGCGAGAGGAAGCTCCACCTTCCATAACCTTCTCCAGCTATTCATTCCCATAGCTCTCGCCGCTTCTATAAGTGATTCATCTAATTCCCGTATTCCTGTATATGTATTTCGTAAAATAGGTAATAGTGCATACACAACTAATGCGATAATGGCTGGAAGTTTACCGATTCCTACTAATGGAATTAAAAGTCCAAGTAATGCAAGTGATGGCACAGTCTGCATAACAGCAGAAGTCCCTATTATAAATTCAGCAATCCGTTCTTTTCTTGTTAATAAAATGCCAAGAGGCACCGCAATAATTACTGCAAAAAATAGTGAAATAAGCGATATTTGTAAATGCTCACTTAATGCACTTAGCAATTCTACTTTTCGTTCTTGGAACGTTTGAATAAAATCAGTCACTGTTTAGCCTCTTTCCTTCATTTGTTCAACAATGTAATTGACAATATGACGACTTGTTAACGCTCCAACATATTGACCATGCTCTTCAACCGGCACTGACTCTTCAGTTTGCAAGCGGACTAGTGCTTCTTGTAATGACGAATGTAAAGATAAAGCATTCCCTTCAACTCGTATACCATCGTCTAGCGGCAATACCTCTTCTATACTCTTCCCCTCATACCAAGGTCGTCCACGATTTCCAATGAACTCCTCTACAAACTCATTTTTCGGGTTATGTATAATTCCTTCTGGTGTATCTAATTGAACAACTTTTCCTTCTTTCATTACACAAATACGATCACCAAGTGATAAAGCCTCTTGCATATCGTGCGTTACGAACACGATTGTTTTTTGAATCTTTTTTTGCAGTTGTACGATATCCTTCTGGAGCTGCTCCCTACTTAACGGATCTAACGCACTAAATGGTTCGTCCATAAGTACAATTTTCGGGTTTGCGGCTAATGCCCGTACGACACCAACACGTTGTTTCTGTCCTCCCGACAATTCATCTGGCATACGATCACGATATACATCTGGATCGAGCCCAACCATCTGTAGCAAGTCATCGACACGTGCTTTTATTTCCTTTTTGGTCCATTTTCTCATTTCAGGGACAACTGCAATATTTTCAGCAATTGTCATATGTGGAAACAGCGCAATCTGCTGCAACACGTACCCTATATTCCAACGTAGTTCGTTTATGTTATATTGTTGAATATCTTTTCCATCGATTAAAATTGATCCTTCCGTCGTTTCAATTAGACGGTTAATCATCTTCATTGTCGTTGTTTTCCCGCAACCACTCGGACCAATGAGAACAAAAAATTCTCCTTTTTTAATTTCTAAATGCAATGAATCCACTGCTTTTGTGCCATCTTCATAAGCTTTTGACACATGATTAAATTGAATCACAGACACAACTCCTTTCATGTTGTTTCCTTTATTTTGATGGAATATAGCATTCATTTCAAATGATACGCTTTATTATACAAAAAAAGAGCTCTCATTTGAGCTCTAACGGTCGAACAATATTGTTTTCATAATTGCAGCATATTCACGCACATACGCTTTTTTCTTAGAGCGCCTCGGTGTTTCAGCAGCCAAAGCTTCCATCTTTATCCCTAAACGCTTTGCAATTATTTTCGTTCGATATAAATGATACGTATTACTTACAACTACCGCATGCTTTACATCATATAAATCCATACTAAACTTTAAATTTTCATACGTATTTGTAGAGCGGTCTTCCATTAAAATACGATTCTCATCTATACCATGTACCATTAAATAGTTTCTCATACTGTGAGCTTCCGGTATATCTTCATCTTCCCCTTGACCACCTGAAACAATTACTTTCACCTCAGGGTGAGCATATAAATATTCCAACGCTACATCCAAACGATTTTGAAGAGATAAAGACGGTCTATCTCCAAATAACTTTGCACCTAATATAAGAACGTATGGAGAGTGATTACTCAATGTTTCACGAGCAACTTTATTCATTCGAAATGTCATATAAATGATGTATAGCGGAGGTAGTAATAAGATTATAAGTAATATCCATTTGTTCATAAATAAGTTAGCACTCCCTTTCTTTTTATTATATAGAAAAAGAAAGGGAGTAAGAAGTGTTTTTTAAACGATGGATTTATTAGACACATTCGCTTTCATTTTACGTTTTGAAATTACATAATAAAAAGCAATCCCTAATGATAGGATCAATATAAAGCTTAGTACGTAAAACGGGATCATTACCCCTGCTTTAGATACCCCTGCCGTAAACAACATTAATAATACAATTCGAATTCCTGTACCAATTAATCGAAATAAGCTGTCCACACGTCCCATTACTTCATTTGGGATTTCTTCCATCATCAATACATTTCTCGCCACTCTCGTTCCAGCATTTCCAATTGCATGAAAAATTGCAAGTCCATATAATAGTATAATGGAAGGCTCAATAATCATTACGGTAATTGAAATTACATAAATGAACATCGTCATAACGATTGAAACTTCTGTTTTGACATATTTCATCATGATTGGAATACTTATTCCTGCAAGAACCGCTCCGACACCGTACATCATACCTTCAATTGCGTATACAGAGGCACTAGCTTTGAGCATATCTGAAATATATACTGGGATTAAATAATTTGCCATCATGACACCGATAAACGGCATATAAGTCGCTAGTAAAAACCAAAATAACTTAGGGCGCTTTTTCATAAAGTGAATTCCTTCGAACAATTGCTTCTTAAATGTTACTTTCCCTTTTACCTCTTTTTTCTTTACATATGGTATACATAAGAACAGGAAAAATGCTCCTGCAAAAGTTAACATATCCACTAACAAGATCCATTTCAAAGAAATAATCTCAATTAAAAAGCTAGCAGCTGCACCTGAAATAACTTGCGTTAATTGTCCTTGTATTTCCATTGTGCCACTTAAACTTTTATAATGCTCTGATTGAAATATTTCTTGGTTAAATGCAAATATTGTGGGATAGAATAATAGATAATAGAAAGAACCTGCTATATAAATAATAATGTAATGAATAGAATTGTATGATTGCCCAGCAAATCCCCAAATAGCCATCATTCCTATAATGGCTATCCCGATACCTTCGTTACATAACAATAAAGATTTTCTTGAAAAACGATCTATGCTTTGCCCAATGAATGGTGTTAGTAAAAACATGATGAGAGTTGCAACGATAGAAATATACCCAAACGTTGTCTCTCCCCCACTTTCCTTAATCAATAGCCACGGAATCGTTATCATAACAATTCCAGAGCCAATAGCAGATAAACTATTGGCTCCTAGAATGTAATACAAGCGAGAATCATGATAAAGAGAGGACATATCACTCAACTCCTAATTGTTTTTTCACCTCTTTATATACGCTCATATATGCTTTTAATTCTTTAACTAAATCATGAATTAATGGTTTTGCATCTTCTCCAAGTTCACCATCTTGCACATGTAATCCATCAAGTACTACTTGTTTTGGGATTGCATTTGCGTAAACGCCTCTAGCGACAGTCCGCATACTATTTAATGCGTTTATTCCCCCTTTACCTCCTCCAGCAACTGCTAACAATGCGACAGGTTTATGGATGAATTCACTGCTACTTAAGTAGTCTAATGAATTTTTCAATGCTCCACTCATCGCATTATGATATTCTGGTGTACATAGTACTACTCCATCCGCAGCTTTCACTAAAGCTTTTAATTTTTTTACTGCCTCCAATTCACGTTGTGATTCTTCTCCATTATATAAAGGTAATTCCGCTACTGCTAAATCGTATAACTCCCCTTCAAATTGCTCTGCAATATATTTTGCCACAACGCGAGTTCTACCGAATTTTCTTGGTGTACCGTTAATAACGACTAGTTTCATAATTATTTCTCTCCTTTGTTTTCAAGTTATATTTATATATTATCAGAAATTTCTATACAAAACACAGTAAAAAGAGGGAAAAACTTTCATTAAATAGTATGAGAAATAAAAAAGAACTCATACTTTCGTATGAGTTTCACAAAACTAATATTTCCTATTTTTTCACAACCTCATGTCCACCGAATTGATTACGAAGTGCAGAAACCACTTTTCCGTGGAATGTATCATCTTCTTGTGAACGGTAGCGCATAAATAATGACATTGCGATAACTGGTGCCGCTGCTTGTAATTCAAGCGCAGTTTCAACAGTCCATTTCCCTTCTCCTGAAGAGTTCATTACACCTTTAATGCCATCAAGTTTCGGATCATCTGCAAATGCTTTTTCAGTTAAGTCCATTAACCAACCACGGATAACCGATCCGTTCGCCCATACTTTTGCAACATCTTCATAATTGAAATCAAAATCACTTTTATCTAGTACTTCAAATCCTTCAGCAATTGCTTGCATCATTCCGTATTCAATACCGTTATGAACCATTTTTAAGAAATGCCCACTACCAACGCGGCCCGCATATGAATAACCATTTTCTACTGCTAAGTCTTTAAATAAAGGTTCTAGTTGATCATAAATTTCTTTTTCTCCACCAACCATTAAGCAAGCGCCGTATCTAGCTCCTTCTACACCGCCTGATGTACCGATATCTACATAATGTAACCCAAAGCTTTTCGCTTCTTCAGCACGGCGTAACGTATCTTTATAGAATGAATTTCCACCTTCAATAACGATATCGCCTTCCTCTAATAATAGATATACATCTTTTAGTACTGACTCAACAACTTCTCCAGCAGGTACCATTACCCAAATTGTACGAGGTGCTTCTAATTCAGAGATCATTTCTTTTAATGTATGACGAGCAGTAATCCCTAATTTTCCTGCCTTTTCAACAAGCTCTTTATTTACATCGTATACAACTACTTCATGCTTATCTTCATGTAAGTGTTCCGCTAATGGGAATCCCATTTTTCCTAATCCAATTAAACCTAGTTTCATATTAATCAATCTCCCATTCTATACAAATATATTTAATAACGAAATTAATCCAAGTGCTACAACTGATAGTATCGTCTCCATTGCAGTCCATGTTAATAATGTTTCTTTCACAGTCATTCCGAAATATTCTTTAATCATCCAAAATCCAGAATCGTTCACATGTGATAATATTAATGACCCTGCTCCTGTTGCAAGTGCTAGTAGTTCAACATTTACACCCGGTGTACTTGCTGCAATCGGTGCTACAATTCCAGCTGCTGTCATCATAGAAACTGTAGCAGATCCAGTCGCGATTCGGATAAGTGCTGCAATTCCCCAACCTAATAATATCGGTGAAATATGAGATTCTTTCGCCATTTCTGCGATTGTCGTTCCTATTCCAGAATCTAATAATACTTTATTAAAGGCGCCACCTGCACCAATAACTAACAGGATGTTCGCAATAGGTCCTAAGCAATCATTTGTAAATTGTAATACTTTATCTTTTGAGAAACCTTTTGCATAACCAAGACTAAAGAAAGAATATATCGTTGCAATTAATAATGCGACTATTGGATCTCCAATAAAGTGCAATATTTGTGCAAATTGACTTGTTTTGCTTAACGCTACTTCCGCAATGGATGCACCTAGCATAAGAAATACTGGAAGTAAAATAGTAAACAATGTATTTCCGAAACTAGGAAGTTCCTTCTTCTTATCTCTTTCAATAAATTGCTCCGCTATATCTAATGGTACTTCTTTATGTATACGAGCACCAATCCATTTCCCATAAAGCGGACCTGAAATTATTGCAGTTGGAAGTCCGACAATTAATGCATATAAAATTGTCTTCCCTACATCTGCTTTAAATATACCTACCGCTGCCATTGCTGCTGGATGCGGTGGAACAAGTCCGTGTACAACCGAAAGACCTGCTACTAGCGGAATACCGATTGTAATAAGTGATACCCCTGTTTCTAACGCAATTGTAAATACTAACGGAATTAATAGTACAAATCCAACTTGAAAAAACACCGGAATCCCTACTAAAAATGCAACGAACATCATTGCCCAGTGAACACGCTTTTTCCCAAAACGTCCAATTAATGTGTTTGCAATTCGTTCAGCACCGCCAGACTCAGCCATCATTTTTCCAAGCATTGTTCCTAAAGCTAAAACAATCGCCAAAAACCCTAACGTATTACCAAGACCTAATTTAATAGAATCGATAATCCCCGGATGTTGTGGTGAAGTTCCAATTAAGGGCATCCCCATCGCTAGCCCAACTCCGATTGCTGTTAAAATTAACGCGACAAATGGATGCCATTTCACTACCGTAATTAGTAAAAGTAATATGACAACAGCCGCTAGTACAATCCCAACTACCATTTCTCCCAATCCCCCTATTGTTTACGTTGGAAAGCAGCTATACAATCAAATTCTTCTTTCAAACGATTGTAAAGTCGTTCATACATATAAAACATCTCTAAATATAAAGCCGTATTTTCTTTATTCGGTACATGGTGATGGACAATATCAATCCAATCCTTCACCTCTTCAAGAGAATCAATTTTCCCAATTGCATACAAAGCAAGTGCCGCTGCCCCAAGCGCAGATGCTTCATGACTTTCTGGAACAAGCAATTCTTTCCCCATCATGTCAGATAACATTTGTCTCCAAAATGCAGACTTTGCAAAGCCTCCTGAAACACGTATTTCAGTAAGTGGCCCCGTACAATCACGAATGGCAAGTGCAACTGAATACACACTCATACAAACTCCTTCCATGACAGCACGTATGAAATGTTCACGTTTATGCTGAAGGTTAATTCCGAAGAATGTACCACGAGCATTTGCATTCCAGTAGGGTGCACGTTCTCCAGATAGAAACGGTAAAAATAGCAATCCATCTGCTCCAGCTGGTACACTTTCTGCATACTTAATTAATAAATCATAAGGATCAATCCCAAGCTTCTTTGCAACTTCTTGCTCTGGGCTACCAAATTCATCACGTAACCATCTCAGTAATATTCCGCCGTTATTCGTTGGCCCACCGATAACCCAGTGCTCATCTGTTAATGCGTAACAAAACGTTCTTCCCTTTTCATCTGTATTGACATTTGATGAAATTGTTCGAACTGCACCACTTGTTCCAATCGTAATTGCAGCTGAACCAGGCGATATTGCACCAACACCTACATTTGCAAGAACACCATCACTCGCACCAATAACAACTGGAGTATCTTCATGAATGCCCATCTTTTGTGCTAATTCCGGTTTCATTCCCGATAAAATATATGTAGTTGGTACAGGTGTTGATAATTGTTCTGGTGACATATTTAACATAGTTAAAACATCTTTATCCCAGTTTAATGTTTCTAAATTAAATAACCCAGTAGCTGATGCAATTGAATGATCAACTACATAGCGTGAGAATAATTGATAAATGACATACTCTTTAATGGAAATAAATTTATAAGCAGTTCTGAATAACTCCGTTTCTTCTTCTTTCATCCACAGTAATTTAGAAAGTGGTGACATCGGATGAATCGGTGTACCAGTTCTTCTATAAATGTCATGACCATTCATTTGTTGTAATAGTTTTTCTGATTGCTTTGTGCTTCTATTATCTGCCCAAATAATAGAGCGCGTTAACGGCGCACCGTTTTCATCTACAGCAATTAAGGCATGCATTGCTGTACTAATACCGATTGAAGAAATATTCTCTGGTGATACATTACTCTTTTCGATGGCAACGCTTACAGTTTTATATACAGCAGCACATATTACATCAGGATCTTGCTCAGCCCATCCGACGTTCGGTTGAATAATTGGATAATCAACTGCATGTGAAGCAACGACTTTTCCTTTTTCAGTGAATACAACCGTTTTCGTACTTGTGGTACCGATGTCAATCCCGATTACTCTCCCCCTTGTTTCCATGCGAATCTTCCCTTCGTTTCTAGCAAAATACGATCTAGTAAACCGTTTACATGAATTAGTATATAAAATATTTTTTCATAAATCAAGTTATGAAAAGAAAATTTTTTTCATAACAAAATGTACCCCCATTTTATTTCACTTATCCATACACATAGAGCGACTAAATCTTTTGTTTAGTATTTGCTGGTTCGTTGCACGAAACCAACATCTCTCGTAAGATATTTGGAAATAAAAAGCTTTGAATTTCTCAAGCAAATAATTGTAATTCATTGGATACAGAAATAGACATACAAAAACGCCATCCTTTCCAGTGATTTTACAGAAAGAATAGCGTATTTTGTAACAGGAACATAAAGTTTGATAAATTAATATAGATAAACTTAATAAATGAACAAAAAGAAAGAGC